>JBAUJE010000121.1:0-16275 GCA_049683475.1 Coleofasciculaceae cyanobacterium
CCTCATCAATTGCTGACGAGGCCAACGATCAACTAATACTCCAGCAAATAAGGCAGCAATAATGCGAGGGGTTTGGGTGAAAAAGGCAATTAAGGATAAGGGTGTCGCCTGTCCGGTTACTTCCCAAGCCCAGATGGTGATGGCAAAGTTAGTCATCTCGGAACCGAGGAGAGAAGCCAGTTGACCAATCCAGATAATTAGGAAAGTTCGCATCTCTACTTACAACTCTCCAGTTTTGGCATTGGAAGAGAGCAACTGCTGGCGGAGTTGGTTGAGGAAGATTTCTGTGCCAATCGGTCCTGGTACGGCACGACAGAGATAAGCGCTGGTAAAATAAACACGATCAGCTTTACTAGCTTCTAAGGATTGAGCGATCGCGTTATTATTCCACTGCTGCTTGACCTGATTGAGTTGATGATTAACCAAGTCTTCTCCTGAATTGCTAGAGTCCCTGTTAAATGCCTGAACTATGATCAAGTCTGCCTCAAGCTGTGGTAGTGTCTCTAGGGAGACATTACCCCCAATGGATTTCTGTCTCTTTGAGTTGGGAGGAAAAACCAATTGAAACCCCAAGTCTTCAAGCAAAGCACTACAGTGAGTGCTGTAGTTATAGGGATCGATGCGCAAGTTTTGTTCCAGTCGCTCTGAAAGTAGTAGCAGTAACCTAGGATAAGTTTTGGCAACAGGCTTTAGTGCTTCCCGTGTCTGAGCGAGTCGTTCAGTGTGGCTGACAATAACACGTTCAGCTTGCTCTGAGCGTCCTAGAGCTTTGGCAATTACCTGAATTTGCTGCTCCCACTCATTATCTACTCCATAGGTAAACAGCAGAGTCGGCGCAATTTGGGAAAGTAGGGCATACTCATCATTGTTTGCCTCAACACCCCCCAAAATTAAGTCTGGCTTGAGTTTGGCTATGGCTTCCAGGGACGGATCTCCCGAAGTTCCCACATTACTTGGCTGGCTGGTGACTTGCTCACCGAGATAGAGAATTTGTTGGTCTGGCTGATCAAACTTTTGGTAAGGAAGAGAAAAATAGTCGGCATAACCTACTGGCTGAACCTCTAGTGCCAAGAGTATTTCTAACATGTTCGGACCAAGAGCTACAATCTTTGTCGGTTGACCGCAGACTTGAGTTTCCCCTAGAGCATGTTGAATGGATTGGCATTGCTTGGGAGATGAGGAAGCTTCAGAGTTACGCTGACTTAAGTTATTAGCTTGGTTGCTGCTAATCTGGTCACTACAGGCAATTGTCAAGAGAGTAGTAATTAGCATTACTAGTTTAAAAATGTGACTTACTTTCGGTCTACCTAACTTAACCTGAAGTTTTTTTCTCTTCATCTTCAAACCTCTTTACTGACCACTACTTTTGCCATCACCAGTTTTTTGAATTATCCCCATCAAAATTTCACCGAAATTGAGCCAATTATTGTAAACGGTTCGCCACGTTCTCCAAAGGGTATCCCGTCGATTTTTACATCAGAAATGTAATCAACATCAAACAGATTTCTGAAATTGAGGGCAGCACGCCAATTGTTACGCTCATAAAAGATGGCGGCGTTAGTAGTGAAATAGCTATCAACTTCAAAGGAATTTTCTAAATCGCCTGCTCTTTCTCCCACGAAGTTAAAACCTAATCCAAAACCTAATCCTTGCCAACTGCCTTTTTGAATTTCATAAGTTGTCCATAAACTAGCGCTATGTTCAGGGATTCCTGCCAGTCGGTTACCAACTTCAATCACGTTATCTTCCGTCACTTCAGCATCAATATAGGCATAGGAAAGAATGACATTCCAGCCTGGTGATATTTCTCCAACTAGATCTAATTCAACTCCTTGGCTTCTTTGCTCACCTGTTGCCACGGAAAATAAAGGATTATCAGCATCTTCTGTGACAATATTTTTCTTGGTAATGTTGAAGTAAGCAAGGGTAGCTAAAAGTTGGCCGTCAAGTAATTCTGATTTGACCCCAACCTCAAACCCCTCGCCAAGTTCTGGTTCAAAGAAATCACCATCAGCACTCATTCCACTGTTAGGCGCAAATGAACGTGAATAGCTAGCGTAGAGAGAAATGTCTTCCGTGGGTTTAAAAACAAGACCAAAGCGAGGAGTAAAGGAATCATCATTTTGAGTTTCATCCGTGCTTTCAGAGAAAATTGTTTCCTCACCTTCTCTTCTTTGTTCTACTGTGTCATAACGTAATCCTGCTAGTAAGATTAGATTGTCTGAGAACTCGATTTGATCTTGTAGGAAGATGCCTAGCCGATCCGTTTCACCTCCTCTATCTATGGCCAGAGGTAGCTCATCAAAATCTGGTCTGGGGAAAGCTTCATAAACTGGGTCAAAGATATTGATGGGGAGTTCTATATCAGGGTCAAGCCTAGTACGTCTGCGATCATTGGTTCGATTTAGATCAGCACCAAATAAGAGCGTATGGTCAAGGGAACCAGTTGCGAACTCACCGATTAAACTAGTTTGTAAAGAATAACTTTCAGAATCTTCTGGTTGAACGGCCCAAGTACGAGTGACAATACCACTCTCCTCGTCTAGTCCAAACAAAGGAAACGCCGTCTCAATTGAACCTTGCTGGTTAGTATATCGAAAGCCATTACGCAGTTTCCAGTTATCACTAAAGCGATGTTCTAAGTCGTACCCAACCTGAAAATATTCTTCTTCGGCAATATCGTCTGGTTCAATAATAATGCGATCAAATGGGATGTCGGCTACCCCGTCACCAAAGGCGGGGATACTACCAATTAGGGGTGGTCTTTCTGAGTTGAAGTATTCTAATTCCAAGGTTAAATCGGTGCGATCGCCAAGAGCCCAAGTTACGACTGGCGAGATGAAAAACCGCTCGATATCTGTATCAAAATCCTGAACCTCATCACTAGTTAAATACAGTGCATTAAGTCGGTAAAGCAACTTGCCATCTGAGGTGAGTGGACCTGAGATGTCAATACTAGGTCTGAATAAATTTCTGTTGCCAACTTGGGCTTGGATTTCGTAGAAAGGTTCTGATAAGGGACGTTTGGTTACTAAATTGATTGTGCCTCCCGGTTGAATCTCTCCATACAAAATTGAGGCCGGACCTTTAAGAACTTCGACTCTCTCAAGATTGGCCGTTTCTGGAATAGTTTGACCTGCACCACCAAATTGTCTAAAGCCATTGCGGAGAACGGGAACTCCCTCAAAACCACGAATCCTAAATTCAAGACCTCTACCTGAGTCGGTGTTGGCCGTAACACCACTGACGTTACGTAGTGCTTCGTCGAGGCGAATCACCTGTTGGTCTTCGAGTACTCGACGAGGAATCACCTGAACCGATTGGGGAACGTCAAGGATAGGAGTGTCTGTCCTTGTACCAGTGGTGGAATTGGGTACGAGATAACGTTCTCCTGCTTGGGTTTGAGTAACGACAATTTCAATTTCTTGTTCAGTCTCTGAAGTTTCTGGTGCTTCCGGTTCAGGGACAACCTCCGCTGTGTCGGAAGCTGTACTGATGCTAATAGCCAATCCTTGGGCATCTGGGACAACTTCCGTTTCTGGCAATGCTGTTGTACCAGTTATCACCACTTGGATATTATTGGGAGTTAGCTGGATGAGGCTAATTTCTGCTATTTCTTCAGTTGGGTTTTCTTGACGAAACTCATCCCCGTCTAGAAGATCTAACTGAGCATTGAGTACGTCAATAATCAGGGAATTTTCAGAACTAGTGGTGAAGGCTTGGGGACTTATCCCACTTGCTGTTTCTAAGATAATTTCTAAGCCGCCGTCTGTCCGATTAAGTCGTACACCTGTTACTTGTACCACCTCAGCTGTGGCGGGAGTCGCCATCATGACTACAACAGAGCTGGTGAGCAAGATACCAGGAATTAATTGTCTTCGTTTCAATCGAGTTTCCTCACATCCAAATCTATTCACTTAGTCGAGAGTCAGTAGAGCAACCATTTTTGAAGGCATCTGTCCTGGAAATTGAAAATTGGTAAGAGTTAATTGCAATAAGCTGTGATTAACTACTGACCCAAATATTCTCTTGTCTCTATTGCCAAGAGCTGCATGACAGAGTAACTCACCACTTTCAGGAGTGAGCTTCCCATTTATCCCTATGGGATTTGGCAAATTAGTTAGACATACTCAAAAATCCACCTGAAACCTTGATTAGATGATTACTAAATGGGGATTTTTGGATAAGTCTATCGAGAATCATACTATATAACTTGATGATATAGATACTCAATAAGTAAGTTGAGTAAAATATTTAGTCAGAAGTGCTGTGTGCAGGAAGTAGGGATAGGTAATTAACCCGTGCCCAATCCCTAAGCATCCGTCCGATGCCGTCAATCCGGCAAAGATGCCAAGCCTGCATTTCAGCTTGGCAAGAAGCCTCCCTCTCGTAACTCCTCGAAACTATCCTTCATCGCCTGAATTATGAAATTAACATCTTCGTCTGTATGGGCCGTGGAAAGGAAAATAGAGCCTCGCACTAGCAGGTGAACTCCCCGATCGATCAGGTGATAAACTAATAAGCTCAAAGTTTCTGAAGAGATAGTAGTATTCGAGGGTGAGCAACTGTCTGAAGGTAAAAAACCGAGAGAAGCTGGTGCGAAGAATGAGCCAAAGTTGGCCATCCTCAGAGAAAATCCTTCTGCTTCAAAGCAGGTATTTAAGCTTTGGACAAATTCAGAAGTACGTTGATTTAACCTTTCCTGAAGAGCAGGGCCTTGAGCCTTTAAATGCTTAAGTACGGCTCGTGCAGCTGCCATAGCTAGGGGATGACGACAGAAAGTACCTGCAAAGAATGTTGTTTTCGCTTGAGGATAGGAAGCATCTCCATAATTCCACATACCGCCGTCGATGCCATCCATATAGTCAGCTTGACCAGCGATGATGCCAATTGGCATGCCACCACCGACAATTTTTCCATAAGTTGCGATGTCTGCTTTTACACCAAACCATGCTTGTGCACCACCGGGATGAATGCGGAAGCCAGTAACCATTTCGTCAAAGATGAGGACTATGCCTGATTCTTTAGTTAGTTTCCTCAGTTGCTGGAGAAATGTTTTGGGCTGTAAGTCAGGTCGTCCAGTCTGTACTGGTACAACTAAAACGGCTGCTAGTTCTTGCTCGTGGGCTTTGATTACATCTAAAGACTGGGGATTACCGTACTCTAAAATTAAAACGTTGTCAGCAACGTTGGGTAAAACTCCGAGAGCAAAAGGAACAACATGGGAACTTCCCTCCACGGTTTGGGTTTTAACTAGCACCCCATCAAAATGACCATGGTAAGAACCGGAAAAGATAGCAATCTTATTGCGACCTGTGGCTAAGCGGGCTAGACGTATGGCTGTCATGACAGCTTCTGTACCTGTATTACTAAACGTTACCCGTTCCATTCCTGTCAGTTCGCAAATCAACTCAGCCACTTCACCAGCAAATTCCAGTTGTGGACCGAGTTGTATGCCTTTATTAAGTTGCTCTGCTAAAGCTTCTTTGATAAAGGGTGGGTTATGGCCAAAGAGATTTACTCCTAGCCCCATAGTAATGTCTACATATTCATTCCCATCTACATCCCAGATTCTAGAACCCTGAGAACGTTCGGCAACGATGGGATAGAACATTTCCTTGGAACGAAAACTCAGACCTGATAATCCTCTACTATCAGCTATAACCCGACGATAAGCTTGGGCAAGCTGTTTTGAGGTTTTTGTACGCTCGGTGTAACGAGCAATTAGTTGATCTAAATACTTCTGTTGATGGGAGACTTGGTTTTCTGGGGCTTCTGTTTTAATAGTTACCATTAGCTTATTTCCAATTAGTGTGACTGTGGTGTCTGTAAAAAGCCGCTTTGAATTAGATAGGAGAAGTAAGTACTAAGTAACTCATTCCCAACTGGTGGACAGACAATGGGGGTATTAGCTAATCCATTAACTGTATTTTGGCAATTTAAATTCAAAGCTTCTAAGTTAGACGTTTCCTCTAAAGACTTACTTTGACTAAGGCGGTCATTGCCCATGCCAGCAAAGAAAGGTATAAGGGGGTATAAAGGATTGTCTGGGGAAAGCTCAGAGAGGCTGACTAGTTTTGCTTGCAATTGTTCATAAGATATTGGCTCAAGGCAATAACCAAACTCATCCATCCATTTAAAGAGTTGTGATGAGTGGATCGAGTGAGGATTGGAGAGGTGAAATATATTGCTTAAGGATTGTTGCTGTTTAGAGAGATGAACAATAGCTTTGCTGACGTAGTCTACAGGAGTCATGTCCACTATGGCATCTAAATCTGGCGCACATTTGAGTTGGATAAAGCCTTTAATCATCCTGTACATGCGGTCATTTGTATTGCAGACACCAGTTTGGCTGTGTCCTGATACACGTCCTAACCTGTAAATACAAGCACGAAGACCTCGCTCATGGGCAATTGTTACTAATTTTTCTGCCACCCATTTTGTTTGAGCATAGCCACCAGAGGGAACTTGCTGATGATTAAAGCTGTGTAATTGCCCTATCTTTTTAACTTCAGCATGAGCTTTTGAGGACAAAACACTGAGGGTCGAAATGTAATGTAATGGTTTTACTTTGAGGTGACTAGCTAATCTCAGAATTTCCTGAGTTCCTAACACATTAGTTGCCTTAAGAGCAGAGTAGGGATAAACAAGATTAATTGATGCGCCGTTATGGTAAATAACATCGATTTTATCTGCTAGTACTTGAAATTGCTCCTCAGTAAGACCTAAAAATGGCTGAGATAAGTCCCCTACAATAGGAATGATTCTATTACTTAGAGATTCTGAGCAAATTAAATAAGATTGAAGATGTTCTTTTAGCCTCTTCTTTCCTAACTCGATATTAGGAGAACGAACTAAGCAATAAATATCAGCATTAGTTTGTTGCAAGAGTTCATGGAGTAAAAATGCTCCCACAAAACCCGTTGCTCCAGTCAAAAATATTTGAGATGGTTCTGCTACATGCTCAAAAGATTTCTCCGGATGGATCGAAGTGTCTAGTACAGCTTCAGCTTTTAAAGTTTCTAGTTGGCGGTCTATTTTGACTGGGTCTAAATTGGCTTCTGGTAAATCAGAAGTTTTATATTCTCTGGCTTCCAGGGATTTACCATCAGTAATAAGCGATCGCCCTTTGGGCAGCGCTAGAAGCGATCGCAATGCTTCGGCAAAACTTTCTACGAGCTTTTCAATGGTCGCTGGCTGATGAATGGCTTCACTATAAGTACAATCTAGTCTTAGCTGGCCTCCGACAACAATCCCATCGATATCTAAGAGATAACTGCGACTTCCCCGCAGACTGCGTTCTGCTCCTTTAGACTCTTGAGCCAGTACAAGCAAAGATGACTCCTGGAATACTTGGTCAATTTGACCTAGATAATTAAATCTGATTTCAGCTTGAGGCTGACGCTGCCAAATAGTTGCCTTCTCACCATTGAGATAGCGCCAAATGCCATAGCCAATTCCTCGATTGGGAATACTTCTGAGCTGTTCTTTGATTGCCTTCAAAGCATCTCCCGGACTGGCAGACTCCCCACTATTTAGTAGTACAGGAAAGATGGTAGTAAACCAGCCTACAGTACGTGATAAGTCTACATCGTCAAAGATTTCTTCCCTACCGTGACCTTCAAGGTCAATGAGCAGTGAGTGGCTACCCGTCCACTGACCAATAGCTTGCACTAAGGCTGTGAGTAGCACTTCGTTAATCTGAGTTTGATAAGCTGCTGGTAATGCTTGGAGGAGAGTTTGAGTTTCTTCCTGACTAAGAGTCACCGAAACTGTACGAGCTTGAGCTAAGGTGTTTTCCCCTTCAGAGAAGTCCACTGGTAGATGAGGAATATGGTCGCGGGATATATTCAGCCAGTAATTCGACTCTTTTTGTAATGCTTGAGATTGCGCGTACTCCCTTAATCGTTGTGCCCAGTGCTGGAACGAGGTTGTTTTGGCCGGCAATTGAATTGCTTGACCTTGGCTAAGTTGTTGGTAAATGGTCTGGATGTCTTCTAGCAAAACCCGCCAAGAAACACCATCAACAGCTAAGTGATGGATGATTAGCAGTAGACGGCTAGGTTGGTTTGCACCTAAGTTAAAGTAGGCTACTCGCACCAGTGGCCCGGATGATAAGTTTAGGCTAGTCTGTAGTTCAGCCGCCTTTGTCGAGATGTTTGCTTCCTGTTCTTTCGCTGCAACTTTTGACAAATCTAGCAGGGTAAATGGTGTCACTTTGTCAAGGTTGGCCCCAAACTGCTGCCAGCCTCCTTGCTGGTGAATAAAGCGCAGGCGTAAAGCATCATGGTGTTCTAGCAATTTCTGTACCGTCTTTTCAAACAGTACTGGGTCGAGATGTTGACGAACTTTCAGTAAGAGTGATTGGTTCCAATGATGGGAGTCAGGTAGATTTTGGGCAAAGAACCAGTGCTGAATGGGAGTGAGAGGAACTTCACCTGTTACCAATCCTTGTTCAGCTTGAATAGATTGGTTAATGTGAGCCACTGCTGCTAGTTCAGCAATTGTCTGTTGTTCAAACAGCTGCTTGGGGGTAAGCTGCAAACCAGCCTGGTTAGCCCGAGCAATAATTTGCATACTGAGGATAGAATCCCCACCTAACTCGAAGAAATTATCATGTATTCCTATCTGCTCAAGTCTGAGAATTTTAGCCCAGATTTTAGCCAGAACTTTCTCAGTAGTTGTGCGAGGTGCGACAAAAGTTCCTTTCTCCTCAGATTTTATCAAATCCGGTGCTGGCAGCACTTGGCGGTCTATTTTACCATTGGGTGTCAGTGGTAGAGCCTTGAGCTGCACGAAGCTAGATGGCACCATATACTCAGGTAGCTTTTCTTGCAAAAACTGGCGCAACTCAGTAGTTGTCAAGGTAGATTTTTGGACAAGCACGATATAGGCTACCAGACGCTTATTACCTGATTTATCTTCACAAGCTATGACAACAGTTTCCCTAACTGCCTTATGTTGTCTGAGTACTGCTTCAATCTCTCCTAACTCAATGCGGAAGCCGCGAATTTTAACTTGCTGGTCAATCCGTCCAAGAAACTCAATGTTTCCGTCTGGTAAGTAACGGGCCAAGTCTCCGGTTTTGTAGAGGCGACTCGATTTTGGATTGCCGATTTTGGATTGCCGATTTTTAGAAGCAGACTGTTCACTAGCAAATCCTGATTCAAAATCGACAAAGGGGTTGGTAATGAACTTCTCAGCTGTCAGTTCTGGTCGATTCAAATATCCCCTAGCTACACCTGCACCACCAATGTAAAGCTCTCCTGGTACGCCAATTGGCACTGGTTGTCGGGAAGAGTTGAGTAGATAAATTTGGGTGTTGGCTAAGGGACGACCAAGAGGAACTGTTTTTCCTGGATGAGGAATTTCTGGGTTAATGGGATAGGTTAATGCACCGACAGTGGCTTCTGTCGGCCCGTAGTGGTTGAAAATCTTGCATTTAGGGGCATAATTCTGGATTTGCTCAATTAACTGCCAAGTGCAAGCCTCGCCGCCCAGAATCAATCGCTGCCGAGGTAAGATTTGCTCAGGTTGGGAAGATGTTAAGAGGGCCGTCAGGTGAGAAGGAACAATCTTAAGACAGTCGATGGGATGGTGATGAAAATAGTCTGCTAGTGCTTCTGGGTTGGCAGCACGCTCAGAGGATATCACATGGAGACACCCAGCACTACACAGGGAAGGGAAGATTGTTGTGTTACCCAAGTCGGCTGCAAAGGTAGAAACAGTGGCAAAACTGGTACAAACGGAAAGTTCTAGTTTTTCTGCGATCGCATTTATATAGTTGAGAAGTTGCTGATGCTCAACAGCAACTCCTTTGGGTTTACCTGTAGACCCAGAAGTAAACAGTACATATGCTAAATTTTCAGTCTTCACCTCACTACAGGGATTATCTTTGCTCTCCTGAGCAATAATCTCCCATTGACTATCTAAATAGACTACTGGAATTTCCTGTTCGGGAAGCTTTTCAAGCAGTTGCTGTTGGGTCAACAGTACTGATACTTGGGTATCTTGCAACCTAAAAGTTAAGCTCTCCTGTGGTAAGGCTGTATCTAAAGGTAGGTATGCTCCACCAGCTTTAAGGATGGCTAAAAGTCCGACAATTAGTTCGAGTGAGCGTTCTAAATATAAACCTACTATTACCTCTGGCCCAACTCCTAGTTGCTGTAGGTGATGAGCTAGTTGATTGGCTCTAATGTTGAGTTCGGCATAAGTTAGTTTTTGGTCTTCAAATATGACTGCAATATTATCCGGTGTTTTTTCTACCTGTTCTGCAAACAGTTGGTGAATACACTTATCTTGGGGGTAGGCAGTTTGAGTTTGGTTGAATTCGACTAATAGTTGCTGGAGGTCGCTATCTCTGAGTATTTCTAATTCATTAATAGCGGCTTCTGGCTTATCAATGATACTCTCTAACAATTTCTCAAATTGTCCGGCCAAACGCTCGATATCCTCTATTTTAAATAAAGCAGAATCATAGTGAAACTCTGCTAGCAAAGCTTCATTACTGTATAGACAGGAGAGTTTCACTTTGAATTGGTCAAAACAAACGTATTGCTTGTCAATGGAAAATGAAATGTCAGCAGCAGAAGAGTTAACAGGCTGCTCTTCAAATTCAAAACAAACGGGGAAGAAAGATAAACCGGGGGTATTTCCTTCTGATTGGGCTATTTGCTCCCAACTAAAGGATTCCTGCCATTTAAAAGCCTCATCTTTTGATTCGCTAACTTGCTTTAATACGTCACTAAACTTAAATTGGTCTTCTAAATGACAATAAATAGGTAAGTATTTAGAAAGTAGTCCTAACGCTAACTCTAGCTCTTCATAATTGCGACCATTACAACAAGAGCCTATCGTGATGTCTGATTTTCCAGTGAGTCGCCAGAGTAAAATTTGCCAGCAAGCTTGAAGAAGTGTAGAAATTGAGGTGTTATGGTTATTGTGAACGATCGCTTCGAGTTTTGTTACCTTATCAGCTTCTAACCGTAAGCTGAGTAATTCTGGTTGAAATTCTGCTTTTACAGCTATCTGATTTTCATGAGGGAGTTTCAAATTTGCAAAAGCTAATACTTCCTTTTTTTTGAGCCAATATTCCCTTCCTATTTTCCCCTCTTCGCTTTCAAACAATTCATTTTGCCACTCGGCAATATCAACATACTGTAATGGTTCTTCTGCTGGTTCTTGATTATGCCAGTAGGTTGCGTAAGTATGACTAATTTCACGCACTAAATTTTTGAGAGTTGCCCTATCTGCACAGAGAGCAGGTAGGCAAATTATTAACACCTGTTTGTTTGGCTCAAGAAGCACTAAGGAAATATCTAAAAGTGAACCATTCTCAAAACAGAAAGAGTGCCGCTTTGCTTCATCCCAAAGTGACTCAAGCTTAATATCTTGTTCTTCAAAGCTTAATTCACTCCAATCATGGTCAATAATTCTTGGCTTGTTATCAGTAATAACTTGCAGGGGGATAGACATTCCCCGTAGAGATTGGAAATTTGTGCGAACTATTTCATATCTATTAATAATATTATTTAAAGCTAATTCTAGTGTTATTTTATTGAAGCTTCCTTTGATTAAAATGGAGCAACATGCATTGTATCTTTGATTATTATGAGCCTGTTGTAATTGCCAAAGATGCTTCTGTTGAGGAGAAAGACGAAAACCTTCTATAGATGATTTCTGCATATCCATTACTTTGTTGTATCCAAATTAAAAGTGTTTAGCTAATGCAAGGTTCAGCCATTCCCACTACAACCTTCCGCGCACCTAAAAACGGCATACGACCATGAGCTGTCAGCATATTATCTAGCATTAAAATATCCCCTTCTTGCCAAGGAAATGTCATTGCTTCTTGTTGATATATTTCCCTAATTTCATCTAGTACAGAAGCTTCAAGAAGAGAACCATCACCATAGTAAGCATTACGTGGTAATTCCGACTCTTTGAAATTGGAAAGTAAAAAATCACGTACTTCTGGTTTCAAGCTAGACACATGAAACAAATGAGCTTGGTTGAACCAGACTGTTTCACCTGTCTGAGGATGAGTGACAACAGCTTGACACACTTGACGAGTTCTGAGATGATTTTCGTCTTTCCACTCAAATTCAATGCCAGCTTGACGACAATAGGCTTCAACCTCTGATTTCTTGTTAGTTTGAAAGACATTTTCCCATTGAAGATCCAGTCCTTCTGCGTAGTTGCGGACATACATAATCTTCTTATTGATAAATTGCTCTCTGATTTTTGGATTGATACGTTGAAAAACTTTCCTGCTATCAGCAATAGGTGTTTCTCCTCCTTCCTCTGCTGCCTTTACACAAAAGAACCAAATTTTCATTGGCCAGCTTGAGGAGTAAGCCATTTCATTATGTAAAGGTATAAATTGCTCAGCTGGATATTCTGTAGATGTATATAGATTACCGCTAATTTGGCTACGTGGCGTTGAACGATAGGAGTATTCTAGCAAATTACCAGAAATTGCAGTGATAAAGTCTTCAAGTTTTGTAACTGAATTAATTGAAAAATCACGAAACAGAATGCCACCATGGTCTAATAGCTTCGTTTGAATAAAAATTTTGTTATTTGCTACCCAGCTAGCTAAGTCAATATTATCAACGGCAGGTTTAATAATCAGAGGAAGTGGAAACTTGTCCTGAAATAATTCTGTTTTTACTAACTTATCTGTAGATATTTTTAATGACTTGCGAATAATATTTTTAAATTTCATATCGATTTTTTTAAATAATTAAAATCCTTTACTTATTCACTAATCACTCTGCGATTAATTTTTCTAAGTTTTTGGATACGAGCTGCTTTAAAATCTTTTGCATGATAGAGCTGGTTCTGTTTTTGTTTTTCTATCAAAATTGCTTTGATTGTACCTAGTTTAATATCAGGATTTTGAATAATTTTCGTGAGAACAGCTTCAAATAATTCTGCCATTTGAGAAATTGTTGAAGCTGCAAATAAGTCAGATTTGTATTCAAAGAAACCCTTAAATCCTTCTGATGTTTCCGTTAAATCCAGCTTTAAATCATGCCGAACTGCTCCTGTTTCAATTAATTCTAAACCAAGGGTTAAATTCCTAATTTCTAGGGCTGGTGTAGGAGCATTTTGAAGAACAAACCAAGCTCTAAAAAGGGGATTATTATTGAGGTTGCGCTCTGATTGTAAATCTACTACTAGCTTTTCAAATGGCAAATCCTGATGAGCGTAAGCACCTAAAGTAACCTCTCGCACCCGTTTTAAAATTCCTCGGAAACTAGGATTGCCGGATAGGTCAGTCCGCAAGACAAGGGTATTAACAAAGAAGCCAATTAGTCTTTCCGTCTCAGTCCGATTCCGATTAGCGATGGGTGAGCCGATGAGAATATCTTCTTGACTGTTGTAGCTATGGAGCAGGGTTTTAAAAGCTCCTAGTAGAGTCATAAATAACGTTACACCTTCTTGCTGACTCAGGGTTTTGATTTTTTCAGTTAGGGTTGTCGATAGGTTAAAAAAGTGTTTTGCTCCCTGAAAAGTAGCAACGGAGGTACTTCGGTCAGTGGGCAAATCTAGTACAGCAGGGTTAGTACCTAATTTTTGCTTCCAGTAGGCTAGCTGGTCTTCTAGTACTTCCCCTTGCAGCCATTCTCGCTGCCAAACAGCAAAGTCTGCATACTGGATTGGCAGTTCTGGTAGGGAAGAAGGTTGAGCTTGAGAGAAACTCTCATAGAGAGTGGCAAGTTCTGTGAGAAACACTCCCCAAGACCAGCCATCAGAAACAATGTGGTGTATATTTAACAGGAGCAAGTTTTGCTGTTCAGCTAGCCGCAGCAGCATGACTCTCAACAGAGGTCCTTGAGCTAAGTCAAATAGTTCTTGACTCCAGTTATCTACTAATCGTTGGACTTCTGCTGATTGTGTAGCTTCTGGCAACTTGTCCAAGTTGACTACTGGTAACTTAATATCTAGAGATGGAGCGATTAGCTGAATTGGCCGCCCCTCTACAACAGGAAATGTGGTGCGTAAAACTTCATGACGAGCGACAATTTCTTTGAAGGTACGCTCTAAGGCAGCCACATTGAGTAAACCAGTTAATCTTAGGGCAATTGGAGAATTATAAGCAAGGCTTCTTGAATGTAGTTGCTCTAAAAACCACAGCCTTTGCTGGGCAAAGGAGAGAGGTAACTGACCGTTTCTGGAGACAGGTTTGATAGGAGGAAGCGGCTGTTTTTGCTCTACCTTCATTGTCTCCTCAATAACTATAGCAAGTTCTGCCAGAGTTGGTGACTCAAACAAATGTCGTAAAGGAAGTTCTAACTGAAAAGCTTTCTCTAAGCGAGAAACCACCTGAGTTGCCAACAGTGAATGTCCACCTAATTCAAAGAAATTATCGTAGATACCTACCTGCTTGATACCGAGAACTTCAGCCCAAATCCCCGCTAACATTTCCTCAACAAAACTACGAGGTTCAACAAAAGATGTTTCTGAAACATGTTGAACAGTTTCCGGTACAGGTAAAGCGCGACGGTCAATCTTACCATTGGGTGTTAAAGGTAAAGCCTCTAGCAGCACAAAGGCAGAAGGTATCATGTATTTAGGTAGTTTTGACCCCAGAAAGCTACGCAGTTGGCTAGTAATTTCTCCTTCACCAACTTGACCGACTACATAAGCAACTAAGCGTTGATTATCCGGTTCGTCCTCTCTAGCAATCACTACCGCTTGCTGTAGAGCCCGATGTTGCCTAAGTACCGTTTCAATCTCCCCTAATTCAATGCGAAAACCACGCAATTTGACTTGATGGTCAATTCGGCCGAGATACTCGATTGTCCCATCAGGGAGGTAACGGGCTAAATCACCTGTCTTGTAGAGCCTTTCTCCCGAAGCATTGGTAATAAACTTTTCATCTGTCAATTCAGGGCGATGTAAATAGCCTCGTGCTAGCCCATCGCCACCAATGTGTAATTCACCTGCTATACCTACTGGTACTGGTTGAGCAAAAGAATCTAGTAGATAAATTTGGGTATTGGCGATGGGTCGTCCAATGGGTACTGAGGTTTGAGCTAATTGGCTTTCTTCTACCTGGTAAGCAGCAGACCAAATAGTGGTTTCTGTCGGGCCGTACAAGTTCCAGAGAGCATTGCCTTTGCTCAATAACTGTTCTGCTAAGTCTGTTGCTAAAGCTTCGCCACCACAAAGTATCTTTAATTGGGGATTCCCTTGCCAACCTGCTACCAACAACATGTGCCAAGTAGCTGGGGTGGCTTGCATGACGGTGGCATCAGAACTGTTGAGCTGTTCGATGAGCTGTTTTCCGTCACTGGCTACTTCACGGCTGACCAAGACCAGACGCGCACCAGTAATCAGGGGTAAATATAGTTCTAGGGCGGCAATATCAAAGGAGATGGAGGTGACGGCCAGGAGTGTATCAGATGCTGTTAATCCTGGCTGTTGCTCCATTGATTTGAGGAAATTGACTAAGGTGCTGTGAGGAATTTGCACCCCTTTGGGTTTTCCTGTTGAACCTGAAGTGTAGATAACGTAGGCGAGGTTGTTTGGTTTAGTTGTGCTGGGGGGGTTATTTTGGCTGGTAACTGGCCAGTTGGTATCTATGCAGAGAATCTGACCTTGATAGTCTGGTAGCCTGTCGAGTAACTTTTGTTGAGTCAGTAGTACTGAGGCTTGGCTATCGGACAACATCAAGGCAAGGCGTTCTTGAGGATAAGCTGGGTCTAGGGGTACGTAAGCTCCACCGGCTTTGAGAATGGCCAGTAGTCCTATGACCATTTCTAGGGAACGTTCTAGGCAAATGCCTACTAGGACTTCTGGTTTGACACCAAGGTTTTGTAGGTGGTGTGCTAGTTGATTTGCTTGTTGGTTTAGTTGCTCATAGGTGAGCTGTTGGTTTTCAAAGACTACCGCTACGGCATCGGGTGTATTCTGTACTTGTTCCTCGAATAGCTGATGAATGCAGACCTCTTTGGGATAATCTGCTTGAGTATTGTTCCACTCTACAAGTAGTTGATGTTGCTCAGCGTTGGTTAACAACTGTAACTCTGACAGACGTTGCTCTGGATCAGCCGCAATACTGGTCAGTAATGTCTGGAAGTGCCCTAGCATCCGGTTTATCGTCTCTGCTTGAAACAGGTCGGTGTTGTACTCTAAGGTTCCGGTCAGTCCTTGGGGGCCATCCTCTATAAACATAGTCAAGTCAAACTTGGCTACTCCACTGTCCACTATTAAGGGTTGACAGCTAAGATTGGGCAGTTCGAGAGCCTGTAAGTTAGACTCCTG
>JBAUJE010000122.1:0-1750 GCA_049683475.1 Coleofasciculaceae cyanobacterium
CAATAAGAACCCAGATGCTGTAGGAGAAGCCGTACAATTATGTTTGTTCGACTTATCCGAGAGCTGGGGAGAGTTGGATTAACTTATGGAACCCCCTGCCCTTCTAGGCATGGGGTGATCTCAGTTACACCGCCTAAAACCTTAAACCAACACCGCCTTGAACAGAAACAGCCGTTCCTCCTCCGTTACGATAGGCATCAAAGGCAACAATGGCATTACCAAACAAAACAGTTGAACTGTTTGGCATAACGTAATCAATACCCGGTTGTAGAGCAAAGCTAGTTTTATCTCCCACTGGTGAAGGGGTATCACCACTAGCAAAAGCCGCACCTACTCCTAAATAAATATCAGTTTGCCAATTAAGAGGAAAGTCATAGGAAACTGTTGGTACAACAGCAGTACCACCACCAATAAGAGCTTGTGTTCGGAAAGAGAAGGGAACTTCTAAAAGCTTGTAGCGCACAGCCACGAAGCCACCCACCTGTTGACCTTCTCCTCGGTCATCTTCTGTCACACCAACGGTTGCACCCGCACCAACGTAGCTTCCGTAAGCTGCCTGAGCTGATGCTGGTTTAGGATTGAAGGCAAGACCAGTAATACAGGCAAGAGAGCCTAGTACTAATATTCCTGCCTTGGAGTATAAACCTGCCAGACGCTGCATTTGCCGATTCCTCACTACCACTCAAGCCAAAGGCTTTATTTGTGATGATTTTAGCTCAATCCACACCAGATGTTGCCGCTGATAATGGCGTAAACTATCTAAAGCTAAGTTTACAGGAAAACCAGCCGTGTTAAAGGACTGGTTCTGACCTATGGGCAGGAGTCGTCAGCAAATGGCCGGAAATTATAGTCGCCGTCAATTTCTTGGGTACGCTAGTGCAACTATAGGAACAAGTTTGTTGCTCAAAGCTTGTGATGCTTCTGACTCTACAGACCAATCTTCAGAAGCTACGGATAAACTAAAGGTGGCAATGGTACTGCCAGGTATAATTACAGATAAAGCTTGGAATCAGTCCGGATATAACGGTTTAAAAGTAATTGAGGAAAAACAGGGGGCAGAAACTGCTTACATCGAACAGGTAGGACAATCTGATCAAGTAGAATCTTTACTTGATTTTGCGCGTCGAGATTATAATTTAATTTTTGCTCACGGGGGACAATTTGATGCTGCCATTGAGGAGGTAGCTGTTAATTTTCCTGATACTTTTTTTGTGGGGGTTAATGGGGCAATTAAAGGTGATAATTATGCTTCTTTATTAATTGATTCTCTGCAAGCTGGTTATCTCTGTGGTGTAATAGCTGCTTTGGTCACGAAAACCAACCAAATTGCTTATATTTCAGCTCAAAAATTTGCTTCCACCCAGCAGGAGTTAAAGGGTTTGGAAATGGGGGCAAAGTCAATTAATTCTGATATTAAAGTTAGTTCTACTTTTACGGGAGATTGGAATGATGCAGCTAAGGCTAAAGAAGCTACTTTGGCTTTAATTTCCACTGGTGCAGATGTCATTTACCAATGGTTAGATAATGCTTCTCCGGCGGTGTTGCAAACTGCTAGTGAAAAGGGTGTCTATGCTTTTGGTAACACCACTGACCAATTAAATGTTGCTCCCGACGCTGTTTTAACTAGTGCAGTAAAACGAATTGATTTAGCCATTGCTTATCTGGCAAATTTGAAGACTAAAAATGAATTAAAAGGTCAAATTTATAAACTCGGTTTTGAACAAGACGATATTTTATATTTAGGGGAATT
>JBAUJE010000123.1:0-7639 GCA_049683475.1 Coleofasciculaceae cyanobacterium
GCGAGGGGGTAGGTAGTTAGCGGCAAATGCCTATTCTTTCGTTAACCCCCTCGCTTTACCTTCTGGCAAGGGTTTCAAGGATTTTGTGAGTGGATTTTTGCTAATTTTGCGGGGGAATTTCTGACCCTCCCGCAAACTACTTCTCGAATCCAGGCAGGGTTTGAGGTTAAACTGGAGGGGTCCCCACTCGCTGGGGAAACTAATTGAATGGAAACATTAAGTAGGAAGTAGAAACTCCTGTGTCAACTGTAGTCCCCACTCGCTGGGGAAACTAATTGAATGGAAACATTTGCATAGCATTCCCTTTATTTACACCTGGTAATATGTCCCCACTCGCTGGGGAAACTAATTGAATGGAAACTTTGCTGTTTGTGTTGTAAACACTAACTGCATCAGGAAGTCCCCACTCGCTGGGGAAACTAATTGAATGGAAACTAGCCAGACAGAATACTTCTGCACTTCTTCGGCTATCGCGTCCCCACTCGCTGGGGAAACTAATTGAATGGAAACCTGCAAGAAGTATTGCTGTTTGGTCGGGAGTGAGAGATAGGTCCCCACTCGCTGGGGAAACTAATTGAATGGAAACTGGGACCTTCCAGAATTCAATCACGCCGTTTTCGGTCCCCACTCGCTGGGGAAACTAATTGAATGGAAACATTGCTAAAACGGAGATCTACCTGCGCCCACTTGAATGTCCCCACTCGCTGGGGAAACTAATTGAATGGAAACGAGGTGAGAGAGTAGAGGTCTTTTGTTCTTCAGGTCCCCACTCGCTGGGGAAACAAATTGAATGGAAACGTTTCTTTTCCGTTTCCACAATCTTCTAACCAAGAAGTCCCCACTCGCTGGGGAAACTAATTGAATGGAAACACCTGTGCTGCTTTTATTGAATCGTGGTAAAGTCTTTGTCCCCACTCGCTGGGGAAACTAATTGAATGGAAACGAACGGAATGAAGAATGAAGAATGTAGAATGTAGAATTTACCACTTGCTGGTAAAACTAAAAGAAAAGAGGCGTTGCTGATTGAGAGTATGATTTTGGGTTTGTCATGCTGAGTGTAGCGAAGCGAAAAGAAGCATCTAAAGCCTCGAAGGAGATTATCCACTGAAAATCAAAGTGACCATTCATGGCCTGATTCAGCAACACCGAAAAGAAACAGAATTCTGCATTCTAAATTCTAAATTCTAAATTCCCCACTTTCCCACTCCCTAGGAAAACTAAAAGAAAAGAGGCGTTGCTGATTGAGAGTATGATTTTGGGTTTGTCATGTCTGTAACAGTAGCTTTTTCAGATAAGAAACTGTAGCGAGGTATTAAGCTAGAGCTATCATTTTAGAAGAGATTTACTTACCAGCTAATTAATTCTGGTCGGTAAAACAGGAGAAATTTACTCATGAAAAAACAATCTCAACCAAATCTGAACAATTTGCAGCAAACATTAGTACAAGACTTGACAGATGAGCAAGCAAATCAGGTGACAGGAGGTCTTGTAACAAGCTTAGTTTTGCTCTTCTATGCAACTAATACTGGCAGGTTAACCTCTCCTGGCGGTAATATTGAGCTTTAAATTTGGTCAGGAATTTAATGCAAAGGGTAAGGGCGCACGTCGGTGCGCCCCTACGTTTTTTTTGAAGGGATAGGTGGGGTAAACTAATGCGAACAGAACTAATCCGAGATTTAGAGCAAACTATACCAGAAAATCTCCAACGAGAAGAACGTTTTCTGGCTAGCGAGGTGAGTTGGTTACAGTATGAAGCGCTACTTGCCAGATTAGAAGATAACTCTTACTATCGCCTTACTTATTTAGATGGAGTATTAGAAATTGTCTCACCCTCCCGTCGTCACGAAACGGTTAAAAAACGCATTGCCACTCTGTTAGAAGTTTACTTTGAAGAGACTAATATTAATTATTTTCCCCTCGGTTCTACCACACTGCGTAAACAAGAACGAACAGGAGGGACAGAACCTGATGAAAGTTATTGCCTCGGTACAGAAAAGGAGTTTCCTGATTTAGCAATAGAAGTTGTTCTTACTAGTGGCGGAACTGATAAGTTAGCGGTGTATAAGAGATTGGGAGTGAGTGAGGTGTGGTTTTGGCAAAACAATCAATTTTCTCTCTATCAATTACAGGGAGATAATTACCAATCTATTGCTCAAAGTCAGTTACTTCCTAATTTAGATTTGCAATTACTAGCAGAATGTGTTGAGTCTGCTAATCCTTTAGAGGCGGTTAAAAAGTGGCGGCAAAGTCTTCGAGGGGAATGAGTGTAAGTAATTCTCAGGTGGGAAAGATTAATTATGGAGCAAAGGGTAAGGGCGCATGTCGGTGCGCCCCTACGTTTTGTTGAAGAAATAAGTCGGGTAATTAATAGAAAATTTTGCAGCAGCTTATTAAGTAAAGTTCGCTGCGGCAAAAACGTCCCTTGCCATTAGTCCTAATTCGGGAAAAACTGAGGAAATAATCAGATCATTTCCCCGAAATAATTGTCTTTGATATTCATCTTCAACCAAACTGCAAACTGTAATAGTCGGCTGCTTCGGTTTCCCGATATATTCCCTACCACCAACACCTAAGTAATCAACAATCCAATACTCAGCAATACCTAAAATTGCATAATCTTCAGCCTTGCGTGCATAGTCATTCTGCCAATTAGTACTGACAACTTCAACCACTAATTTAATGGAAGTTCCCAAGGTAATGACAGGTTCTCTTTGCCATAAAGGTTCGTTAACTAGTTGAGATTGGTCTAGGACAATTAAATCAGGACGAAAAGCTGTTTCTGTTCCTAGCAATTTAATTAGACATCGATAGGGAATTAAGAAAGCACTATTCAAACGGTCAATCTCTACGTTAAATTTTCGCCCTATAAAACCAGCTACCTGTTCATGGGTTCCCGTTGGTTCCATTGCAATTAATTCCCCATCAATTAACTCATAACGCTCATCATCACCGTAGCTGTTCAGGAATGTATCGACAGTAAGAACTTGTGGTGCTGATTGAACCATCCTCAGTACCCCCTAGGATTTTGCATGTGGCCTATAACTTATGGTAGTTCTCTATCAACCTATTTTGGGTAGTTGAGAAGAGGGTAAGTAGGTAATACCAATTTCCTCAATACTTACTACATATCAATCTCAAAGTCTATTTGAGAGCTTTTGTCAAGCAAAAGGCAATATTCATACAAAAATTAAAATAGCCCTAAAATCCCCACAGAGCAGATTTTACAGTCAACAGATAAAATTCGTCCAATATCTTCATAAACCTAGCCACTGAGAGCAGAATTTAGTTAGAGTATTGGCACAATTTTAAATAATCATCGTGAGTGAAGAGTCACCACCTCAGCAATACACTGCCATCAGCTTCGCCCCAGTGCAAGGCTTTATCGAAAAATCCCGTAAACTGAGAGACTTGTATGGAGCCTCCCTGATCTTATCGTTTCTGAGTTCTAAACTCGTAGAAAGAGCAAAATCTTTAGGACTAGAGGTAATTTCTCCAGGATTACCTACTATCCAAGAAGGAATGCCCAACCGCATTTTAATTAAAGGGAAATTTGAGCGCAACGATGTGCAAAAGACACTCTTAACAGAATGGCAAAAAGTCTTAAAGATTTGCCGAGTGTGGGTAGAAGATAACCTCGGTATCCCCAAATGCCAATATTCTTGGTCACAACCCGAAGCACAAGTAGATTCCTCGGATATTCCCCCCTTACCAAGGGGGGCTAGGGGGGTAAACGGCGAGTCTGTAAATCCTCAATATAAACGAAAGCAAAAAGGGGAATGGGAACGCTGGGGAAGCTACACCTGGGAAATCTTTTGGGGACACGGTAAGTCTATCCAAGCAGCAATGGATGACTTGGAAACTCGCAAACTCAAACGAGATTGGACAGCAATTAATTGGATGGGTGAGAGTTCAAGTTTGACGGGAACCGATGCGATCGCATGGCATCAACTCGGAAAAAAATCAAATCAACCCTGGCGAACTCTCAATGAAACTGAACAACGAGAACTCAATCGATTTTATCATCACCTCGCTTGGATTTTAGATGACCCTTACTCTCGACATTACCAAGCTAGAAAACAAACACAAGAATCAATCCCTTCAGAAGAAGCACTAGAAACTTACTTTAAACAAGACAGCAGTGGCAAGTTTATTGCACCTAACGAGAAAATAAGTATTCCCGAACTCGCCAAGCGTTTAGCAACGCTACCCTATCTTGCCAAGAAAATTGGCATGGAACAATTGGATGAAGGCTTCAAAGATATTACTCGTGAAGCTGGATATTATACAGGCTGGTTTATGGGTGATGGCGATAAAGTTGGAGAGAAGCTAAAAGAACTTGCAACTCGCCATGAAAATGATGAAGAACAGCGAGTTGAAGAACTCAAAAAATTTACCGACTTAATGAGGAAGTGGGGTAATAAATTTCAAGGCAACAAAGAACTATTTCCTCAAGGTAAAGGACGTGTCATTTATGCGGGTGGCGATGACTTTCTGGGAGTACTCTACAGTGAGGAAACCAAGACCAAAGAAGAACCGGATAAAGTCAAACCAATCGAGGCATTGCAGTGGTTATTAAATTTAGAAAGCCACTGGGAAGACCTGCAAAATAATATCAAACAGGAACTTAAGCTCGATTTTACCTTTAGTGTGGGCTTTGTTTGGGCAGGACATCAGGTTCCCCAACGAGATATCTTACAACACTGCCGGGAAGCTGAGAAACGGGCGAAAAGTTTAGGACGCGATCGCGTAACAATTCGGGTGGTTTTCAATAGCGGTCAATCTGTACAGTGGACTTGTCCTTGGGATTATCTGCATATCTTGAGGAATTACCGAGATAGAGATGGTAAAACTTGGGGAGAAGACCCTAATTGGAACCACATTTATACTGATTGGGCGCAACTAAAATCCCGTCATGCGATTCACTTAAAAGAAATGGAGGGCGTTCCCATCAAAAAGCAAATTGCCCTCAGTATTTTCGACTTATATTTCAACGACGCTGGAAAAACATTTTCCCAGGAACGCCGCTGGGATTATCTCGCCGGAGGTAATACCGATGTTGTAATTGTCAATTGGATTAACGATCTCATTCAAGTGGGGTGGCAGTTATGTCGAAATTCCAATATTTAATTACGGTTAAGCCGTTAGGATTCATGTATGGCAGTGCTGGAGCCTTTTTATCTCCAGAGAATCTAGTTGGGCGATCGGGTGCTAAGTTTCCTCCAGATACTGCCACCCTTGCGGGACTGTTTTTTAATGCCAATCGTGAACATAAATTTGCCGATCGCACAGAACTGAGAAATCATCTGGTCATCTCTGGCCCTTTCTGGGCGAAACAAGACACACCTAAAAAGTTCTACGTGCCAATTCCTTGGCATAACGTGATTGCCGAAAAAGAAGATGATGAATGGTTTTTGATTAAAAAGGAATCTAATAAACAAGAAACTGTTGAGTTAGATGAAAATAAATGGTGTCTCGGTCAGCATCGATGGAAGCGCAACAACAAAGACTTAAAACCAGAGTATAGCTGGCAATCAATTAATACCTGGAATTTACCCCCCGAAGAACTGCGAGAAAGGCAAGCCATAGAGAAATCTCCCTGGGAATTTACCTCGTTTCTGCATCCCAGAATTAAAGCAGAGGAACGTCACGTTGTTGAAAAAGACGGACTGTTCTTAGAAAATGCGGTGCAATTCCATGAAGAATATTGCTTAGTATATCTCTCTGGAACAGATTTAGATAAAAACAAACTGGTAGTAGTAGGTGATAACGATATTGCCATGCTCCATGATATGGCCTTGTATCGTCAAAGCCGCGTAAAGTTACTCGATGAAATGAAGAAAGTAGATACTGGTGCTTTTTTCAATACGGAAGCTTTACCAGAGGGCAGTGTTTTAGTCTTTCCCATCGCCTTAAAGCAAAAAGGCTGGAAGCCATTTGCTGATGAAAATTCATCCGAGTTGTATTTCGGTGGCTTAGAGTCCATTGGTTTTGGTCGGTGTCGTGTATCCCTTGCAGGAGAGTATCAGTAATGGGTTGGAAATCATACGAACTGGATCGTGCTGCTCAAAAGTTGGTGCTAGATGCACGAGAACGTGATCCAAAATCCCTTAATCAATCTCACAAAATGCGAATGGCGGTGGCGTATGGCTTAGAGCGCTTTTGGGGGGAGCATTTGCGCCTCAAGGGTAAGGAAGAAACCAAGTCGAAATATTGGAAAGAAACGTGGGATGCTCTAGCCAAAGTTATGGACAATGCAGGAGTCACGATTCCCAATGACCCTGTAAATCCTAGCAAAGTGCAAGATATCCAAGCGATGTCTGCAAAACTGTGGCAACTGCCGATAGAAGACCAACGAGTTGCGATCGCCGTTTTAACTCAACTGTGTGACTGCATTGTCTGGTGGACGCAACGGTACAAAACCGGGAGGACAGCTGATGAAACCAATTCCTGATGTTCACAAAAAAGTGCCGATGATGTTCCGTGCCCAAGTCAACGGACGCAGCCAATTACATTATATTGATTCCAACAAGAAGAAAGCGAAAGAGAAGCAGGATGTCCAGTTTTGGGCAGAGGAATGGATTGAAAAAGCCGAATTTATTCCTGCCCAAAAGGCAGAAGATATAGAAACACCCACCTACCAAACCAAAACTTATCAGATTAGTTGGCGATTTGTCACCAACGGCGGTCAAGATGACGGCATGATTCGCCCTGTAATTGGTGCTAAAGGTATTCCCTTTTATCCCGGCAGCAGTATGAAAGGGGCATTTCGTCAAGCTTGCGAACAAATTGAAGCCGACGGAGAACTTCAACACGGGACTTGCAAAGACTACTGTGGGGATGAGTCTGATATTACACCCGGAATGCTCCGATTTGAGGGCGCTTATCCAATTAATGATTGGACTCAAGGCTTAGTGGATCTGGTGCATCCTCAGCAAGGCTGGCAAGTCAAAAATCAGCAAACGAATTCAAGAGCAAGTGGTGAAAGTGCTTATGCCCTAGTCTCCCTTTATCAACCCAACTTACGCTTTGCTATCTCTAGTATTAAACCTCTCTCGCCCCAGCAATGGCAAGAAATTTGGCGAGTGTGGGAAAAGGCGATCGCCACTGGACTAGGTACGCGAGTCTGTGCAGGGTACGGACAAGCTGAAGCCATCCAAACCTCAGTTCTTTATCAGGTGAGTTTGAAGGGACAAGGCCAAGCGGCTAAATTAATTGATGATTCTGGAGAATTTCGCCCCAATATTTTCCGTGCCAGTCTGCGGGGTCATGCTTTGAGAATTTTCGGCGGCTTAACCGATGCAGATACAGCAGAACAATTAGTTGAAGAACTGTTTGGTGGGGTTCAAGGAAAGGGAACCGTCGGACTGTTGGGTTTAGGGTTTCAAACCGTTGATTTAAAGTTAGAAACCTTTGGTCAAAATGGTTATGAACAACCCACCTATCAAGTAGAGGGTAATGTTATTTGGTCGTTGACACGCTCGTTACCGGATGAAAAGCAAGCCGCATTAAAAAACCTGGTAACAGACTTAATGTGGTTTGCCGTGGTTCTAGGTGGATTTGGCAAATCATGGCGACGTGCTGACCATCGATTATTTTACAACGATGACGACTATGAAAAATTAATCGGTTGTCATTGGCA
>JBAUJE010000124.1:0-4478 GCA_049683475.1 Coleofasciculaceae cyanobacterium
TTAGCAGGTTCTTTTCCTGAATCTACAATCTCTTTAAATGTTTCTGTTTTTTGGTCAAGCCAAACTTTGCCTATGGGTGTTTTTGTCGTCAGCAATTCTTCTCTAAACTTTTTGTCTAACCTGTCAGCAACAATAATTGACTCGGCATATAAAAAATTTCTCCCACTTAGCTTGCCCCTCAATAGAATTTTTCTATCAATTACCTCTTCACCCTGTTTTAATTGGATAAATGGCACATCTTGGCTGACTGAAGTTAGTTTTTCTGACAACTTAACCACTTGAATTGGTTCAAATAAGTATGCTTCGAGGGTATTAGTTACCGTTCCATCCGTTGTCAGCAAAATCCTTTGGAATACACTTAGTTCTTGGGGGTTAATGTGATGGTAATTTAAAGACTGTTGTAGATCATTTCTCATAATTTTGGTCTGTTTATTTATTTCCATTACTGACCATTGGGCTGGTTGCTTGCTTAATCAAATTTTGGTACTACAAACAATGGTTACATATTTTATCGCTCTAAAGTAAAGATTCTTTACAATAAATTTGATTGAACAATAAAAAACAACCGGCTTTTGGGCCGGTTCTGTAATCTTGGGATGGATAGTAGATGAGCTTTCTGCCTAATTAAACTTTGATTCGTTGACTAGCTCAATGCTTCCAAGTAATCCCGAACCCGGTTGCGGCGCTTGGGCTGACGCAACTTTTGTAGGGCTTTTGCCTCAATTTGGCGAACTCGTTCACGAGATAGCTCTAGAGCTCGACCAATTTCTGCTAAAGAGTAAGGATGACCATCTCCGAGGCCAAAGCGCATGCGAATGACATCTCTTTCACGGTTGGTAAGATCCGCTAGTAGTTGATGCAAATCCCGTTGTAAAGCTTCTCGCATCAAGACATCTTCTGGAGATGTTTCTTCTGTCTCGAGCAAGTCCCCTAGTTCTGTATCCTTTTCTTTGCCAACTTTAATTTCCAAAGAAACAGAGCGGGGTACTCTCAGTAAAACTTCCCGTACCTGTTCAGGGGTCATTTCTAGCTCTACAGCAATATCTTCAATTGTTGCAGTGCGACCTCTTTCTTGGGAAATTTTGCGCTGAGCTTTTTTAATTTTATTGAGTTTCTCAGTAATGTGAACTGGTAGGCGGATGGTACGACTTTGAGTAGCGATCGCTCTGGTGATGCCTTGCCGAATCCACCAATAGGCGTAGGTACTAAATCGATAACCTTTGGTAGGGTCGAATTTCTCAACCGCTCTCTCTAAGCCTAGAGTACCTTCCTGAATTAAATCTAGAAGTTCCAAGCCACGATTTTGATATTTTTTGGCTACCGACACCACTAGGCGTAGGTTAGCTTTAATCATGTGTTCTTTGGCGTGAATACCTTGAGCTTGAATGCTTTCTAGCTCTTGAACCGAGAGGTCAGCTAATTCGGCCCAACGCCTTTTTCCTGCTGCCATACTCGGCTTCAAATCTTTGACCTCTACACCAGCCTCAGTAGCCCACCGCTCTAAAGAAGGACGGTGACCTAGGCGGGAAGCCAGACGGTCATGGGCATCAATTAAGTTAACGAAGGAAGAAATTACTTCATCTGAACCAGAGCCTAACTCAGTGCGTAAGTCCAAAAGCCGCATATAACGTTGTACTTTCTGGGCTTCTGAGACTTCTTCATCTCGCCTGAGCAAACTAACCCGACCAATTTCCTGGAGATATAACCGAACAAGATCAGTGGTGCGTCGGTTGGCATTTCTGGAGAAACTAGTGGAGTCCGTACCTTCGCCCTCCGTATCCACCAAATCATCCACAGATCCTTCTACATCTTCGCTTGAACCATCTAACTCAAAGCTGTAGGCAGGCAACTCGTGGTCTATTTCTGTGTCGGCGTAGAAAGGAGTGGTTGGCATAATGATCTCTAAATTACGACCGGTGATTACACTAGATGCTCGTGCATCACACCTTATTACTAGAATTCCCACCCTTGATGACCGGATAACAGCGCTTGCACTTAATTGTTGACCAGCAAGGTTTAGCAGGTGTTACTGCTAGTCCCTGTCTGTGTCTACCGTTGGCGCATTGCTTCTGTCTTAACTTCTACCTCAATTCTTGGTGTTTAGCCAAAAATCTATCTTTGGTATGATGACTTTGCTTATCCTCTGGATGCCATTATAAACGGTTAACTACTTACGCATGGTGACCCTGGTCAAAGGATATATTAATCTACATCACTGATCACCTAGATTCCTGAAGAAATGACAAGATTTCAGGGAAAAAGTTAGATGAAGAGTTGATAAAGAGCCTTCTTTTAGAGTTAAACGGGAGTATTGGGGGTTGAAACTTTCGTAAGGGAAGAATTGGGTCTAACTCTAACCATTGATTTTGTTGCATAAAAAACTGAATGGAACCTAATTTAGGTTGAGCGCTGATGCTGAGGATGCACCCCGATTAAATTTTGGTACCCTGATGTGTAGAATCAATTATACTTGATTAATTCTTCGCAAATGCTAATAGTAGATGGTAGTGATATACATTGAAACAATTGAGAAGTAATTGATTTACCCTCATTACCTCAAATATTGACGGATAATCCCCCTTGATTACATCTAACTTAAGAGGGCTTTCTAGGATAATTCCTCATCAACTCTCTAACTTGCTCAGCATGGTAGGAGCTACGAGTCAAAGGGGAGGAAACAACTTGCAGAAAGCCCAATGACTGACCAAATTCCCCCCAAGCCTCAAACTGATTAGGACTGACGAATTGATCAACTCCTAGGTGTTTCTGGCTAGGCTGTAAATATTGTCCAATCGTCAGAATATCACAACTTACCCGGCGCAAATCCTGCATAACTTCTCGTACTTCAGCATCCGTTTCTCCTAGCCCGACCATTATGCCGGATTTTGTGTAAATCCAAGGAGCTAGCTCTCTGGTACGTTTAAGTAGTTCGAGAGAACGCTGATAGTTGCCCTGAGGACGCACACGTCTATAGAGTCGGGGTACAGTTTCAGTGTTATGATTAAGTACCTCTGGATTAGCCTGAACAATTACCTTCAGGGCATCCCAGTTGCTGCACAAATCAGGAATAAGAACTTCTATTGTTGTCTGAGGTGAGATAGTGCGGATATTTTCAATACAGCGCACAAACTGGGATGCTCCCCCATCAGGCAAATCATCCCGGTTAACTGAAGTAATTACCACATGATTTAAATTTAAACGCCGTACAGCTTCTGCTAAGCGTGTCGATTCGGTAGGATCAAGGGCTTGGGGCTTTTTCTCAAAGTCAATGTCACAGTAGGGACAGGCGCGTGTGCAAGCCGGGCCCATAATCAAAAATGTGGCAGTTCCCGCATTAAAACATTCTCCAATATTTGGGCAGGAAGCTTCCTCGCAAACTGTATTGAGGGACAGATCACGTAAAATTTCTTTGACACTGCCGACACGCTGCCACTGAGGTGCTTTAACACGCAACCATTCTGGCTTAACTACCACTAAGGCTTGCTCCCACTGAGATTAAACCTTTCCTATGGTAACAAGGATAGGCTAGATTGCCGAGGGGACATGATAGGATGTAGATGTTATTTTCAATCGGTAATTTGCGGGATGTAGCGCAGCTTGGTAGCGCACCTCGTTCGGGACGAGGGGGTCGCAGGTTCGAATCCTGTCATCCCGATTAGTGAAAGAAGAGGGTGCCGTGGGTCGGGTATAGGGTGTAGGGAAGGTCTTGGACTGAACAACAGAGAGATAATGGTTTCGGGGCTGGATATATTTCCCCACACCCGCCCCGTAGCGGCTTGGTGAAGCTGCCCTACAGCAGCCTCCCTAAAACCACTGCTGAGATAGATCCCTATTTGACAGGGCGATATTTCTTCAACTCTCGAGAGTAAGTCCAGGCAATGCCATCGGGATCGTTAGAGCGAGTCCACTCGGCAAACTCTGAGTTGGACATCTCATTCTTCTTTCTTCTGAAAGTACTCCTAGGTACATTTAACCTGTTACTAATATCAGTTTGCGTCAACTCTAAAGTTGAGAGTTCACTTTCAGAAGCTTGACTATCCGTAGAGTTCGATTCAGGCTGACTCTTTGATGGTTGCGAAGGTTTTGGCTCTTGTAAAGGTTTAATAGACCAAAGGTTTTTGCCCCTTTCCCCTTTTTTGGCATAGTTAATACTGTAAATTTCTCCATCCACCGGTACTTCTAGGGGTAGAGCACCAGGTTGCTTGGCTCGGTTGATTTGAGCTGCAGTTCGACCAGAAAACTGACTAACTTCAGCGGTGGTCATTAATTTTTCTTTGGCTTGGGGGGGTGTTTGGGCAGGTTCTGTCTGCTTTGGCTCTTCTTTACGGCTAATCTTGTTAGTTGCAGTTTTAGCTTTCTTACTCTTGTTATTTGTTTCTTTGCTAGTGGGAATAGTTTCTAGCTGGTGTTCAACCGGAGATTTTTTTGCCTTAGTCTTACTAGCTGAGATGAGTTCGCTACTACCGTTTCTGATTACT
>JBAUJE010000125.1:0-23994 GCA_049683475.1 Coleofasciculaceae cyanobacterium
AGTGCCGCTTGAGTTTTGGGAGGGGTGCGATTAATTTCATCTGCCAGCAAAATCTCTGTAAATACTGGCCCTTTTTTTAGGGTGAAGCTGCGAGTATTTAAGTCAAAGATATTTGTACCTAAAATATCAGAAGGTAAAATATCTGGTGTTAACTGAATACGCCGAAAATCTGCCTGTATTAGCCTTGAGAGTACTTTTACTAAAAGTGTTTTGCCTGTTCCCGGTACTCCCTCAATAATAACATGACCACCACTAAGTAACGATACCAACAATTGTTGCACTAGACTGGATTGACCTACAACTATTTTGCTAAGAGTTTTATTAAGCTGAGTAAAGACAGAATTTTCATTGCTCATTTGCCATTCTTCCTTGATTATTTAAACCTTTTACCTAATTCAATAGCTGTTTGCGTTTTTTAGGTAGAAAATTTTGTTTAGAATAAATATTTTGTTTTTCCTTCTTGATGATTATGTCTTATAAATAATGGATTGCTAATTACTAATAAAGATGACGATGAATATCTTGCCATTGCTTTAACCAAGTCAACAAAGTAGACTCCCTAACTCGACCTTTGTGAGATTGAACTTGTAGCAACTGTTGCAATTCTTGAGCCGGACGACCTGTTTGTTGTACCCAAGCTTTGAGCAAAGATTGATTATCCAAAGCAACCGATCCTAATCCTAGGGCTTTTTGCAATTGCAACTTTTCTTCTTTACCTATCGCTTCCAAAACAAACTCACTACTGTTAGCTTTTTGCAAAACACCTGCTAAAGCCTGAATATAAGCTTTACTGTTATCAACTACTGGAGTTGTTAAACTCAAAGGCTTACCAAAGCGACGATTACCTGCCCAGATAGCTACTCCAAGGATAATCAATACCTGAAGTAAAGCCAGGGACAAAGGCGTTTTAGCTAAATAACTCCAGATATTTTCTCCTGCCTCTTCCTTAATAACATCTAGGTCTTTGTAACCATGAATATACTCATCTACCCAGACAGTTTGACTATCGGCCGTGACAAGTTCTGCTAGCAAGTGATAGTTACTAGAAAAGTCCTGATAGGCATTAGCTGCCAGATGGGGGGTAGTGACGAAAACCACCTTACCTTTGCCAAAATTATCTTGCCAAATAATTGCACCGAAGCGATCGCCTAAAATTTCTTGCTTTGCCTTCTTCTGTCGTCGCCGTGTGTCAATTTTTATTTTCCCCACGGGACTATCTTGCATAGTACTAAAATCTGCTTCCGTCACCGGCTGACGTACTCCCAAAATTACCAGGGTGTTACCTCTCTCTACCCATTTTTGCTCTGCACTAAGTAAGCTAGTATTAGTTAATCGGCTGTGAACACGCAATAAGGTAATCGGGTTTTGCTTATCTTCATTTTCAGCTAAATCTTGGAAAGGTTTTTGCCAACGCTTAACAGGAGTTCCCTGTTCTGACATGAAAGCGTACCAAGCACCATAACCATCAGGAGCTCGTCCATAAGTAGAACCGCTATTAAGCTTGTTACCAGCAGGGGCAGCTACTAAAGTAATTAAAATAACTACACTAACTGCGATCGCACTGAATAACCATAACTGTCGCTTAGAGAACTTCATGTTTGCTATTTTTTATCTTTCGTCCTCAATTTCTTGGTAGGCTTGCTGACACTCATCAAAAACTGAAGGTGAAGCTTCAGTATTACTAAAGCATAGCCGTTGGTGGTTGCTAAGCAAGATTTGATAAGGTCTAGGCTGGGGCAACTGCTCAATTAGTTGTAAATATTCTCCATCAGTGCGACTAGCTTGGTGAGAAATAACACCCTTATCATTTAATCTTTGCAACATTGCCATATAAAGACAGTTACAAGCTTGACGATAGTTACCCTGCCTTTGCAATTTTTGTGCTTTTGCCAACCAAGCTGCTGTTGATAGTTCCCTAAAGCCTGTATTGTCTCTTATTTTAGCTGATTGACTCTGCTGATTTTTCAGAGTATTAAGGTAAGGACTTAAACGCCTCATAACTTGTAAAGTTGCCCAGATTAAGAGTAACGCCAGAGTTATCCAAAAAAGTGTCTGAGCAATATATCTCCAAATGGTAGAACTTAACCAAGAAGGTAACGAGGCTTGAGAGATATCACTAACAAATTGAGAAGTTTGTAATTCCCACCATTCCCCAAATCTTTGTTGCAACTGCCGTAGTTGCCAAGCTAAACTGTCTTGCTCGTAGGAACCCATCAGCTTTTCTCCTAACTGTGTAATAAATTGTTTTTAGCCAATCAGTTTTTTGTGAATTATGGTGACTATCATAGACTTCTTGGAGAAGTAGGGAACAGGGAATAGGCAACAGGCAATAGTCAATAAGATATTGATACTAACCACAGACACTCTAAAACTCACTAATTAAATATAAAATATACATATTTGCAAAAAATACATTATGCTGTTTCTGAATAGATAATGAGTAAATTAATCATAGAAAAATATCCCCTTTCTGCCAACTACGATCCTCAATGGGTTCGCACAAATGAAATGGGACCTAATGCCCTCTGGTTGACAGAAGCACTTACACAGGTGATGGACATTAAGTCAGGTATGAGAATATTGGATCTTGGTTGTGGAACGGCGATGAGTTCCATATTTTTAGCTAAAGAATTTAATGTCCAAGTCTGGGCTACTGATTTATGGATAAGTGCCACAGAAAATTATGCCCGCATTTGTGAAGCAGGGGTAGAAGATCGAGTTTTTCCTATTCATGCTGAAGCTAGAAGCCTACCCTATGCTGATGATTTTTTCGATGCCATAGTCAGTTTAGATAGTTTTCACTACTTTGGTACAGATGTTCATTATTTAGAATTTTATCTTCTCAATCTTCTCAAAAAAGGTGGACAAATTGGTATTGTCTCGCCAGCATCACCCCAACCAATTCCTAATCCACCGCCTCTACATTTAGGTAAGGAATGGTATTGGTTAAAATCCCTTGAGTGGTGGCAAGAGCATTGGTCAAGAAATCCTGATTTGGAAGTTACTCATGCAGAAATGCTGCCCAAAGGTTGGGAGTTATGGGTACGTTGGCATGAGTTTATTTTTTCTGGAGAGCCAATTAATCAGCACAATACTGAAGAGGAAAGAAAGCAAATTATCGCAGATAGTGGTAACTATCTAGGCTTTGTCAGAATGGTTGCCAGCAAGAAAGATTTTTAACTTGATTTTTATGAAAAATATCAAATCACGTTCCTACAGAGGAAAGACTGATTTAACAGCAATCTCCCAGCTTCTCAAAACTTGCGAGGTAGTTGATCCACCAGACCAATGGCCCTCTGTATCTGATATACTGATGCAGTTTGAAGCACCATTAGTAGATAAAGATCGTGATATTTGCTTGTGGGAAGATGACAATAAATTGAGAGCAGTAGCAGGGTTAATGATACCTGAGTCGGGGGAAATTATTGATGGCTTCCTTTGGTTTCGTCTCCACCCTGAAACAAGATTTGATAATCTCTACGGACAAATCATTACTTGGGCAAAAAGGCGAATGCAAGAAATTGCTCAAGAGCGTGATGTAGATGTTAAACTCCTAGCTGGTACTCATGCTGATCAAACAGAACGTATCAGTCTGTTAGAAAATTTTGGTTTTAGCATTGAACGCTACTTTTTAACGATGGTGCGCCCCCTGACTGAACCGATACCGGAACCTCAATTACCGGAAGGATTCCAATTTCAACAGATTAGAGGGGAAGAGGATGCCGAAAACTGGGTGGAGATGTTTAATGATACATTTATTGATCATTGGAATTACCACCCTGAAACTATTGAAGCTTTTAAACACAAGCTAACTAATCCCCAGTTTAAACCGGAATTATCTTTAATTGTCGTTGCGAGTAATGGCGAATTTGCGGCTTTTTGTGATTGCTATATTACCGATAGTAATCAAGGTTGGATTAATCCCCTTGGTACAAGACGAGGCTACCGTAAGCAGGGGTTAGCACGAGCTATGTTACAGGAAGTTATGCAACGATTGAAGGCAGAAGGTATTAATAAGGCAATGCTCTATGTTGATGCTGAGAACCTATCCGGTGCGCTGCGCTTATATGAGTCTGTTGGTTTTCAGAAAGTTAGTACTCAGATTGCTTATATTAAAGAAGTTTAACCTTTTTAGCAACTAGCAACTCCTCCGTCTCTACGGAAATCACCCGCACCTTTCATTACACCTTCAGTAGTTGTTGCGACGGAATGAACACCACCAAAAAAGACACTTTTGTCCTGCCATTTCACTAACTGAGTATCACTAGGTAAATTCATCTGATTAATTGCTGAATTAGCAAATCCTGGTTCCAGGTTAAAAATATTATTTTCCCAGTGAACCCTTGGACTATCTACCGCTTTTTGGACAGGCATCTGAAAATCTAAAATATTGGAAATAACCTGTAAAATTGCTGTCCTAATTCGATTAGAACCACCAGAACCTAAAACAATTTCTGGCTGATTATCTTTTAACACAATGGTTGGTGCCATCATCGAAGAAATCCTTACATTCTCTTGCCACTGATGGAAACCGTGGGGATTTAAATCTTCTTCCCCCAACATATTATTCACCACAATTCCTGTACCCGGAATTACATAGCCAGAACCTTCCCCGTTAGAGGTGGTAACACTAGCAGCATTTCCTTGCTCATCTAGGACACTAATATGGGTAGTACTTCCCCATTTATTAACAGTTTCTGTTAATTCTTCTTGATATTCAATTAAATGTTGCTCATCGAGAAACCTTTCAGCAACATTATCTTGGTAAAGATAGCTGTCATAGCCATTTTTCCTTGCAGTATTAGTTAGCTGCATGACCTTAGCAAGTAAAGTCAAATGCTCACTAGTGCCAAAACCCATATCAGCTAAAGCAAACTTTGATAACAGTTTTAAGGCAAAAGCAATTAGTGTACCACCAGAACTAGGGGGAGGATTAGTTAATAAAGTATTACCACGATAATTTAGAACTAGGGGTTGACGTTCAATTACTTGATAATGATTGAGGTCTTCTAAGGTAAGATGACCACCTAGATTTTGGCAGTCTTTAACTAACTGTTTAGCAATATCTCCTTGGTAAAACTCTCTCTCGTCTTGTTCTGCTAAATAAGCCAGAGTGTTAGCAAAATCTTTCATTACTAATTTGCCGTCTGGTTCAATTAAGTCTCCGGTTGGCTTGAAAATTTTTTGACCTTCTTTGTAGGTAATAAGGATGGGTTCTAGAATATTAGTTAAGGCGTGATACTGAAACTTATTTAATTTAACTCCTCTCCTGGCATAATCGATGGCTGGTTCGGCAACAACCTTAAAAGGCAACTTGCCAAGTCGGTTATGAATATGGAAGACTCCAGCCATGTTTCCTGGTACGGCCATAGAACCAAGTCCAATATGAAACTCTTGGATGGCACCACCAAAATTAACCTTAACTGGATAGAAGTTAATCTGGCTAGAATTAATTTTTTGTAGAGGTGTTTGAGTAAAAAAGTCAAAGAGGATATTTTGATTTTGCTGGGTATGGGCCAGGAGGAAACCACCACCAGCCGCTGAGGTTAGTCCTGGTTCAGTGACAAAAGATGCGAGAATAGCAGCCACTGCGGCATCGAAAGCATTGCCTCCTAAAGACAGCATTTCTCTACCAGCTTCAGCAGTCTTTTCATGTCCGGCGGCAATAACACCACGAGTCTTTGAGTTCATAGATTTTCAGGGTTGGCAACAATTGCCTAAAATTTTTTAGGCTTATCTAATTTACTCAATTCCTGAGTCTTATATTCCGGATCAGCATAAATCCTAAAAGGGCGTAGCATTTGCGGATAAAAACCTTGATTCAATCGATAAATCCGGGCGCAAATGCTACGCCCCTACATCATAATTTTGACTCTACAACTTAATTTCATAATAGGGTAAGGGATTTTGCCCTGCACCTTGAAGCCAGCGAGCATCGGGTTTCCAAGCACCGTTGAGTTCTTCCCGGCGACGGGTGCAAACGGTGAGTTGGTTGTTTTCTATTTTCAATAAGTTGTATTGGAGGGGATAACCGGGTATCCATTCCTGGATAGGTGCGCCGAAGGTTCCGGCACAAATTCGGTCTAGTTTACGGCCGTTGTTGCTCATGTCGTAGCGGAAGAGGCTGGTTTCTGCTTTGTGGATGTGGCCGTGGAGGAAGAAGCGGAAACCATTGACTGCTAGTTGTTCTAGGAATCCTCGGTCGGTGATGCGATCGCCCCAAGCACTATCGAGGGGATGGTGCCAAACGGCGATTTTTAGGGAGTTTCTGTAGTCTTGGTTGCGGCGAATTTGGCTGAGGGCGTTGCTGAGGGCGTTTGAGTTGATGCTGGCGCGGGATTTATAGTGGTGGTCGAGTTGCCAAGCGGAGTTTAGTCCTAAGATTAGCAGGTTTTGCTCTGGTAGGTGGTCGAGGGTAAATTGCTGGTGGTAGTCGAGGGGATAGGGTTGTTGTTTGATGGTTTCGTAGAATTGGCTGAAATGGGCAAAGCGTTGTTGGTATTTTTCTTCGTCTCGGATTCGGATCACGCTTTCATCTATTTTGATGTGGTTATCGTCTGTTAGTTGGCCGTCGTAGTCGTCACGGTCAATGAGTTGGTAGGCTTTTTTTGCTAGTTTCCAGTTGAGGTCGTGGTTTCCGGGAACGATGATAATTTGTTCTGGGTTGAGGGGGAAGTCTTGGCGGAGGTTGTTTAGGAATTGTTGGGCGGCAAGGTATTCTTCTTCTGTGGAGTAGTTGGCGATGTCGCCGGAGAGGATGAGGGTGTCTAGGTGAGGGATGTTGAGTTCGTTGTAGAGGTCTGCGGCGAGTTGGTTTGACCAGGAGGTGGCTTGGTCGAGGGTGGTGATGTGGAGGTCGGAGAGGTGGAGGATGTGCATTTGTTGGGGAAGGATACGGGGTTTAAGTTCTATTAGAGGAAGTGGTTGGGTGAGTGTGGGGTTGTAAAGTTTGAGTTTTTCTTGAATAATTTGTAGTACTTCAGTTGCTTGTTCGAGTGTAGCTCCATTATTTGCTTGAACAAAGTCTTCATCTTCTAAAGCTTGAATTAATCGGGTAATCGCTTCCTCTGAGCCGATTTTACCCAGAGCATATACCGCACCCAGACGAACATCAGAGTCTTCATGTTCTAAAGCTTTAATTAATGGGGTAATCGCTTCCTCTGAGCCGATTTCACCGAGAGCATCTGCCGCACTCCTACGAACATAAGAGTCTTCATCTTCTAAAGCTTTAATTAATCCAGTAATCGCTTCCTCTGAGCCGATTTTACCCAGAGCATCTACCGCTCTCCTACGAACAGAAGAGTCTTCATCTTCTAAAGCTTTAATTAATCGGGGAATCGCTTCCTCTGAGCCGATTTTACCCAGAGCATCTACCGCACTCCAACGAACAGAATAGTCTTCATCTTCTAATGCTTTAATTAATCGGGTAATCGCTTCTTTTGAGCAAATTTTACAGAGAGCATCTACCGCTCTCCTACGAACATAAGAGTTTTTATCTTTGAGGTCTTGAACTAACTCTGGGATGGCTTGCTCAGATTCAGTTAAATTCAAAAGCTGAATTTTGAGTAAAATAGGAACTTCTAACCCAACAACAAAACCAACTGTTTGCTCCTGCCACTGAGGTTTTACCTCCCCAGCCAACCTCGCCCCCAACCTCAAATCAACCTCTAAAGCTAACTGCACCACTCGCATTGCCTGCGCTTCATCCTCCAACAACTCCAGCATCAGTGCCAGGGGTTCCGTCCATTTCAGATAATTGAGATACTCCCATTTCAATTCCTCATCACTGAAACCTAACCCCCCTAACCCCCCTTCCCTACCAGGGAATGGGGGAACATGATTCTTACTCCCCTCTCCTCGCAGGAGAGGGGTTGGGGGAGAGGTTATTTCTCCTCGCAGGAGAGGGGCAGACTGACTCGGTAACAACTCCAGCAAATACTCCGCCGTATAATATTCCTGAATCAGTTGATGCCGAAACTCAATCTGATTATTTGCCCCCAATTGAATCAAATGATGCTTGAGTAAATCCTCCAACCAAGCAAGGGCACAATTTTCCGGATGAGCAACCTTACCGCGTAAAAATTCCGTCAGCACAGCCTCTGCTTGCTGCCGAGAAATCGCCACCTGAATTTCTGTCTTCTCTTCCCCAGAAGTCATCACCCAAGCCAACTGCTGCAACAACTTCTGCCACCAACGGCGAGACTCTAAAGAAATAGGAATATCCTGCTTAAGTTGATCAGTATAAATCTTGGTAAACCGCCGAAACACCGAACCCAAATTAGACGGTATTCTATTCCTATTATTGTCAAACACCGAACAAAGCATCATCAACAGTAGAGGTGTTTGCCCAAACTCCCGCAACCGACTCCCCAACTGCTGCAACATCTCCTCCCCCTGTCCCGGCAGATAGGCACGGACAAACTGCTGCATCTGCCCTTCCGTCAGAGGTTGCATTTCCAACTTCTTAGCAATATTGAGATCACCCCCCACCCCCAAATCCCGCGTCGTGAAAACCATCGGCGTAGTTTTCTGATAATCCTGCCGCAGTTTAAACAAATCCCGCCGCGCCTCCTCCGATGGCAACTCATTCACCCCATCCAGCAGCAGCAATAATTGTCCCTGCCGCAACCAGGTTTTGAGAGTTTCGGCATCTACCTCTAAACTAGGGTCATGCCGTTGCAGAAAATCTTGGATTAAATCGAGTATCGAGGTCCGGTAGTAGCGAAGTTCTACTAGTACAGGGATTTTCATGCCCCCTAAATCCCCCAATCCTGGGGGACTTTGAACTCTTGTTCCCCCCAAAGCGTTTTTGCGTCCTGAGCAAAGCGAAGGATCTGGGGGGCTAGGGGGGCTAAGACTTGTTCCCCCCAAAGTTGGGGGGTTAGGGGGGCTAAGGAAGGAGCTAGATTCCTCCAACAACAACCTCACCAAGGCCGTAGATTTTCCCGAACCAGGCCTTCCCACCAACAAAACATGCTCCGAGGCATACTTCCTTAACCCCTCCAGCACCGTCAACCGTTCAATTTTCTCCCTCTGTTGCTCCTTCTCCTCCCTCTCCCGTTCTACCGTCTGCACCATCAGCCCAAAATCCAACAGCAGAGGTAACGGTTCTGCCTTTTCTTGCTTTTTTCCCTGCACATCCGTAATGGTGTAAACCCGCCACCATTGTTCATATTTCTTGCCCAGGGATTCTAGATAGGGACTCCAATCAACCATGCTGGCTAAAATTCAGTAGGTGCGAAGCATTGCATTTCGGGTAGCGACTGTTTTCAGTTTCAAGCGATCGCTACGATTGATACTTAATTTGATACGCTAAAGCTTCTCCCAAATCCGGATTTAGCTGTAGGGGCGTAGCATTTGCGCCCAGATTTATCGGTCAAATCAAGGTTTTTATCCGCAAATGCTACGCCCTTTGAGGATTTATGCTTGCCCACCTGACAGTTAGATTAGGCTAAGGTGGGCAAGAGCTATATCAATTGAAAAACTTATACTATCGTTGACGATTCTTGCCCACCCTACAATTGATACTCATTACTATCTTAGACTTAGCAACCTCAGTACCGTCCCATGTCCAACCCCTCCCAACCCAACTCAAAAACAGACTTTGAGCTAGAACTCCTCAAACAAGAATACTTTTTCCTGCAAACCACCATCGAAGACTACAACAAACAAATTTGGGTAATCAAAGCCTTAGGAATCACTGGGACAGGACTAGTCATCAACCTCATGCTCAAAGAAAAAGAGAGTTTCATTGCCCTGATTGGTTGTGGTATTCCCCTCTTCTTCTGGATTCTCGAAAGCCAATGGAAACACTTTCAGCGCGGCTTCTATCCCCGTGTTGCTGAAATCGAAGAAATTTTAACCAACCACCATAACTTGCAAAGTCCTGCAATTTTCAGTGGCTGGAGTCGTTCACTGCGGCGCAATAAAATCCCCCAACGCAAAGGCTACCTCTGGGACGGTTTATTAAATCCCACTGTCTATGTTAGTTATCTACTAGAAATCGTCTTTCTATTATTAGTGTCCTTAATTAAATTGTCCTAGCAAAGCTTCCCAGAGTTCCAGGGACTGGAGATTAGGGAACCGATACTCATTAAAGAGTCTTTTTTACTCACTAAAGAGTCTTTGATACTCACTAAAGAGTCTTCGATACTCACTAAAGAGTCTTTGATACTCACTAAAGAGTCTTTGATACTCATTAAAGAGTCTTTGATACTCTCTAGAGAGTCTTCGACACTCACTAAAGAGTCTTTGATACTCTCTAGAGAGTCTTCGACACTCATTAAAGAGCCTTTGACACTCTCTAGAGAGTCTCCGACACTCATTAAAGAGTCTTTGACACTCTCTAGAGAGACTCCGGTACTAATTAAACCCAAATTGTAGGGTGGGCAAGATAAGTTAACGATAGTACAAGTCTTTCAGAGCATACAGCCCTTGCCCACCCCACTCACAATAGCCATATCAAATCATTCCATCCAAAATCTAAAATCCGAATGAATAACAACCGTTTATACCACCTTGGTTTTGGAAAAAACGATCTGGGAGAAAAACCACCTACTATTGCCCTATTATCCGGCGATCCAGAACGCGCTAGTTTAATTGCCCAAACCCATTTACAAAATGTCCGTTTGTTATCAGCTAATCGAGGATTTAATAGTTATCTTGGCACCTTACCCAACGGCCATCCCGTTTTATCTACTACTAGTGGTATGGGAGCCCCTTCTCTAAGTATTGTGGTCAATGAGTTAGTACAACTCGGTATTAAGCAAATTATCCGCATCGGAACTTGTGGCTCAATCCAAGCTCATATACCTGTAGGTAGTATCGTAATTAGCAGTGCAGCATTATGCCGCCAAGGTGCAGCCAATGATATTGCTCCTATCGAGTATCCCGCAGCAGCTGACCCTTTCCTTACCGTAGCCTTGGCTAAAGCAGCAAAGGAATTAGCAATTGAGCATTATGTTGGCATTACGGCCTCGGTCGATACTTTTTATGAAGGACAAGAACGCAGTAATTCAGCTAATCCTTATTTAAGGCGATCGCTTCAAGGCATCACAGAAGAATACAGAAATTTAAACATACTCAATTATGAGATGGAATGCGGCACCTTATTTAAAATGGCAGGAGTCTATAATTTTGCAGCAGCTTGCGTTTGCGGAGTAGTTGCCCAGCGTACTCTCGGTGAGAATGTCATCATAGAACAAAAAGATAGGGCAATAGAAAATGCTATTCAGGTAGCAGTTAATGCAGTTACTAACTTAACTTAATTAGAAGACTAAGGATTAGCTGTAGACCAAAATGGTAAGGTGGTAGCTTTTTTTGGGATTTTACGAGGAATAGATGCAAATTGACAACTTTTTGACTGCGGGTGGTATTGTTGCCTGGCCTTTACTCCTATTTTCCCTAGTATCGGTGACACTGATTATAGAGCGCTTGGCGTTTTGGTTTCGGGTGAGAAGTCGTCAGCGCCGAGTTATTAAAGAGGTGCTGAAACTCTACAGGTCTAATTCTGATACAGCGGTAAATCTGCTCCAGCAGAATAAAGATTTACCTATTTGCCGAATTTTTCTAGAAGCTTTGGAGTTAGAAGAACCGACACCGGAGGAATTTCGCTTAGCCTTAGAAAGTGCGGCCCAGGCAGAAATACCAACTTTGAAGCGATTTAGCACAGTATTTGAGACTATTATTAGTGTTTCGCCACTACTGGGTCTTTTAGGTACGATTTTGGGTTTAATTGCTGCTTTTTCTGCCCTCAAACTTGGTGACGTGGGAGGTAGTAGCACCACCGCAGTTACTGGCGGTATCAGTGAAGCTTTAGTTTCTACCGTGATGGGATTGGTGGTAGCCATCTTTACCTTACTATTTGCGAACATGTTCCGAGGGTTTTACTTGCGGCAATTTGCCCTGATTCAGGAGTATAGTGGCCAACTAGAACTTCTTTATCGTCGTCACTATGAAAAAAGAGGGATAGTTTATGCGTCTCCCTGATGAGTCGGAGAATTCTTTTCAGATTAATATCGTCCCGATGATTGATGTTATCTTTTCGATTCTGGCATTTTTCATTATTTCGACACTGTACCTGACTAGTTCTGAAGGACTACCTGTCAATTTACCTTCTGCATCTACAGCTCAAAGTCAGCGTAGCACAGAATTAACTGTAACCATTAAATCTAATGGTCAACTGGCGCTCAACCGTGAACCAATTGAGCTAGATGCCCTAGAAGCTGCTGTACGCTCTTTTGTTGAGCCCAATTCTTCTACACTAGTTATTATTAATGCCGATCAAAAGGTTGAGCATGGTCGGGTGGTTAGTGTGATGGATCGCTTGCGTCGGGTTGATAGGGCTAAATTAGCGATCGCAGCCAGGAAACAGTAAGGGACTTTTCCTACTGTTGACGTCCACAGCTAACAGCACAAGTCCACTCAAGTGGACTGAAACTCAAATCTTGTCTGCTAGTGCAGTTAGCAACTTAACTTAATTAGGGCAACTAAGCATAAGTAAAAACAGCAAATTACGTTTTCTAAGCTAAAGATGACTCAACCCATTACTATAGCTAGTTAATTGCTCCACCTCTTCCTGTAAATGTAATTCTGCCCTAGTTGCTTCATCACCACAAAATTCCAATCTAACCTTACTTCTATCACTCTCGTGGGAGAAAATTATCTCAAATCTAATTTTTCCCCGTTGCCAACCTTGAGAACCAACTCTTAAAATCTGGCAGTCTTTGTCCGTCGAGTTCCATTTAATGTCAGACAAATCACATAAAAATTTGTCTGCTTTTATCCTAATGAAATCCTCTTTTGTGTCGTGCCAATAATGAGAATTATTAGCATAGTCTTGTACCAGAAAAGATTTGCTTAACTTACTTTCAAAATCTTCCACCAATAGCTTCTTAAATCTTCCTACTGTATAGGTATCTTGGTCAAACAACAAAACATCCCAATCATAATCTAGTAGCTTAAACATACCTTTATGTTGCCCATCCAATTGCTGATATGAAAACGTTAGTTCTCAACTCAGGAACAAACATCAGTGAAAATACGTAATTTGAGATATTATCTGGCTAAGTAAATTTATTTTTTTTTACATTGCCTTAGTTATCAGAGTTGCTCCATAAAAATAGAAACATTGAAACAACGACTCGATACCCTACTCGTAGAACTCAACCTCTGCCCATCACGACAGCTAGCCCAACGGCTAATTCGTGCTGGGGAAGTTATGGTGAACCAACAGCTAATTGATAAGCCGGGAACTGAAGTTGATGTCACAGCAGACATTCAAATTAAAGAGAAACCTCCCTATGTTTCTAGAGGTGGTGAAAAACTCGCCAAAGCCTTAGAAGAATTTGCCATTTCCCTAGAAGAACGTATTTGCTTAGATGGGGGTATTTCTACCGGAGGTTTTACTGACTGTCTTTTGCAAAAAGGAGCAAAGCAAGTTTACGGTGTTGATGTTGGCTATGGACAAGTTGCCTGGAGTTTGCGTAACGATCCTCGTGTGGTTTTGAAAGAACGTACTAATCTACGCCATCTTCAGCCTAGTGATTTGTACGGCGACTCCCAACTAGCAGATTTAGCTGTAGTAGATGTTTCCTTTATTTCCCTGACCAAAGTTCTTGATGCTTTGTGGCAACTGTTGCTACCTCCTAGGGAGGCGATTTTACTGGTAAAACCCCAGTTTGAAGTAGGACGCGATCGCGTTGGCAAAAAAGGCGTGGTACGTAACCCCAATGACCAAGCAGAAGCAATTTTTCAGGTTCTACAAGCAGCCCAACAGCGAGGTTGGCAATACCTTGGCTTAACTTGGTCGCCCATTACTGGCCCTGCGGGTAATATCGAGTACCTTCTCTGGTTAGGTATGGATGGTCAAACTTCTTGTCCTGATTTGGCAGCAATTCAACAAATTACTCAATCAGCAGTTACTTGTTTACCAAAGAAGTAAATTTTTCTGTTAATTTTGCTACATTTTATTCAAATCATGGCATTCTGACAGTAGAGATGCTTCAGGAGATACAGTATGAGTACTGACGAGAAAACACGGGAACTATTAACAGAAAAGCGTCACCACGACCAACACCGACACGAGACAATGCTCAACCGTGCCGAGGCAGAACTAGAAAATTCTAGTGAGAAAAATAAGCCGACTCAGGAACAGGCCAGGGAATTATTAACGGAACAGCGTCAACACGAGGAAGATCTGCAAGAGAAAATGTTGGATCGTGCCGAAGCAGAAATAGAGGTTTCTTAGGATAGTGAAGCTCAAAACTAAGTTTTTTCTAACTCTCTTCCCAACTCCTGCCGCAAGCGGTAGAGAATAGTATCTGGTTCTACCTGAGTGAGAATTTCTTGAATAATTGTACTTGCCCCCATTGGACCCCAAGAACAACCCTGTTCTAAATATACCTGTGCCGCCTGACCAACTGCATAGGCTCCATAACCAGCAATTCCGGCTTGAGTGACAGCCGCACCAGCATAAGCAGTTAAGCCGGAGGCGCTATCTACAGCAGTAGCTAAGGCAGAGGCACTTTTACCTAGACCAAACAAGGCACTGCTACCTAATTCCCCTAACAGTAAGCCACCAGAACTAACCATAATTTTCCGCCACAGTTTCCCCGCCTCATAGCCAGTCATGGGTAAACCGTACAGCCGTGACAAGGAACGAATTAAAGCTAAATCAGTAATAGCACCTCCCAAGACATCTAAAATCCCAATGGGGTTAAGGGCTACCGCCAGAGCTTTATACTGGGTATAGCGCCAAATTAAATCTTCAGCTTGAGTTTTACGTAATTCCAGAGTTTTTTTCGCCATACTAGCCTGGGCGTCGCGAGCTTGAAATAGGGCATTAAGGGCTAGAAGCGATCGCCCCTCTTGGTTGAGTAGACTCAAGATTTTTTGCCTTAACTGCTCTATCTGTGCAATTGGTGTCTCCCATTCATAAGTAACTTTACCGTCAGGCCATTCCACTCGTACTTGCAGGGGAGCAGGTTCTGCCGCCACCATAACAATTTCATTTTCTGAGAGAATCTTTTGTAAGCGGCGATCGCTTGGTTTACCTGTACCTAATTTTTGCAACTGTTGGTAAATAGCTTGACGATCTTGCTCTGGATATAAGTCAACTTTATTAAAAACTAAAATAATTGGCTTTTGGGCTGTTCGCAGTTCAGACAAAGCATCATACTCAGTGCGAGTAATGTCACCAGCCACCACAAACAAAATTAAATCGGCTTGAGATGCCACCTGATGAGCCATTTTCCCCCGTGCCTCACCTTCAATTTCATCTAGTCCAGGGGTATCAATTAACTCTACCTGTACCTTACTCTCACTATTGGCTGTCCAACGTACAGACTTCGGCCAAAGGGTAACACCATGCAAGGGGCCAGTTGGTAGAATTTTCTGTCCTAACAGGGCATTGAGTACAGCAGATTTACCACGACTGACTAAACCAAAAGCGGCAATGCGAATTACTCCAAGATCAAGCTTGTCAAGACTAGACTGCAAAATCTCCAATTCATTACTTATAGCTGCAAGCAGTTCAAGATCAGGAGTATTTTTCTGGTGACGGGATAAATTACGATACCAGGAAAGAGCTTGACGCAAACTAGCCTGAGTGCGGTTTAGGTGAGTTTCCTGGGGAATACTACCTGAGTGGGATTTTTGGGACCCAGCCATGGGTTTAGCTTTGAAAGAGTTAGAATTAGTCAAGGCTAGAGAAAAAAGGACAGGCTACAGATACATTTTCCTCTAATTCACATCTGTCAGTCTGGAGTTGCAGGAAATAATTTAGGACTAGCCTACAGAGTGTATCTAGAATCATTTTAACTTTTCCCGTTAAGCCAATGACTTCCTCAGGCTAGGGCGGTTGATTGAGTTGATTGTCTAATCTGTAGCGCTTTTACGTGACAGACAGTTTCTTCTGATCAAGATAGCCTCAAGATAGCCAGAGGAAATCCGACTCAAGGCGAGATGAGTGGATAATAACCTGTGAGGACTATGAATCGCTTTGCTCAAGTACTTTCCCTCGGACTGTTGCTAGGTTTTACTGCCAAGAGTCCATCCCTAGCTGCTGTTTTGATTCAGGAAGATTTTAGCGATCTTACAGACTGGACAGATCTCAGCACAGCTGTGACTTGGGGCAATAACCTAGAGGCAACTTCTGCTTTTACTACTGACTTAGGAGCAGTATATTTAACTTCCGAGGCCTTTAACTATACAGGATTTGGTTCAGCTGATAGTTTAAGAACTTTTACAGCTCTTGATCGCCAGTTTTCAGAACCAATTGACCACGCTAGCAACATTGTCACCATTGACTTCCAAGCAAAATGGAACTCTGTAGCCAACGCAGGTTCTGCTGAAGCAGGACGTTTTATTATTAGTCTCAATCATGCCTATCCAGAGGGAGGTTTAGATACAACTCTCAACGAAAGATACAACGATTTTGATCAAGAATGGTGGGCTCGTCCTACCTATCATCTTCGTCTCCGTTCTGGCAGTACCAATAATTCCCAGGGAACAAGTTTACTTCAATACGGTGGTGGCTTAACTTCTCAAGGGGAGTACGAAATCTTTGATAATCCTAATACACCAACTCCTGATTGGTGGTTACCTGGTTTCATTTCTGGGGCCGGAGCGGTTCCTCCCGGCACAGATTTGGGTTACCCTAACAACAGTTGGGTAGAAACAGCAACGGGTCTGGCGACTACAACATTTAGCAACTATCGTTATGTGCTTAGACCAAATGTCCAAGAGATTTGGTTTGATTCCAACAATGATGGTGCTTTTCAGACAGATGAGCTACAAGCCCAAATGCCTTTACCGATGACTAATCAAGGCAATGCGCCTCTGTATCAATACTTTCCCACCTTTGAAGGAATTCGTCTCTATTGGCGTGGTGCTGGTGGGGAGAACAGAGGGCAGGTTTTTCTAGATAATTTGACGGTTACAGTTGAATCTGTCAATTTAGAGTATCCAGAATCTAGCAAATCCAAAAATTCAACCTTTAATGTACAGCAGGTACAACAAATCAAGAAGTATGAATCAGTATCAGAACCATCCCAAATTTTCGCCTTGCTAGGTCTAGCAGGAGTCTGGTTGCTATCCTCACAGCCAAAGCAGAGGATTTAGAGTGTGAACTGCCAACACTAAATCAAAGATTAAGGAAAGGAAAAAGGACAGGTAATTTTCTTAACCATTACCCTTTTCCCTACCAAAAAGGAGGCTGAAGAGCCATCCTTTCACTACCAAACCTCATCGATAGGTGGCTGATCTATTCCTTGAAAACCAATTCCCCATTCATTGCGTGTAGCTTCAGGTGGGAGTGGTTGTGATAGAGGAGATTTGTTGCTAGTCTCAGAGGCTTGATTGAGGGAATTAGGCTGAGATTGATGCAAGCCATTGGAACGGATAGTGCCAACCCAGTTATTAATAGTTTTCGGTGTAACAGTCTTAGTGGTTATGGCATCAGGAAGTCTGTGTTCTGTGCCCAACAACTGACTAAGATGGTTAAGTCCTTCGCACAACTTGTTCAAATGGGCGCAGCGGTAATCTGCTGCTTTCCAGTCTCCTGCTTCTAGTGCCTCAACGTATCCCTTCTGTAAGGCTCTAATCAGTCTTAGTTGGGTTTCAATGATTGGATAATTGATTGCCATTGGTTTTGCTTTTCTCTAATCTGACCTGGCATCTGACCCTGGTGCATCTCATTCTTTCTTACTTCTTACTCATATTCTGGCTTAATTCTGACTAAGTTGGAGCGCAGTAGTTAGCCCAGCTTGGCTTAAGATAACCCACCAGCTCAAGAGTAGAGCAGACAGAGAACTTTTTTAACCAAAATATTCCAAGTACTCTTCATTTACCTCTTTTGTCAAGAGTGAGGGTTAATTCGTACCAAGCTTCGTTGGCTGGCTGAGCTTTAAGCTTAAGTCAGAAGCCGGTTATGTTATATGAAATTTATCAGCGAGTTTACCTTCTTCATTACAGCTGAGTTAAGCCTACTTGAACAGAGATACACTAATACATACTAAGTTGAGGATAGCGATCCGGACTTGGTTAGCCAATAACTTGTTTCGCTCCAGCTTGTGGCAAAGCTACGCTAAGCTGACTCCCAACTTCAAATTTCTAAACGCTTATTAGTTTGGTCGCAGTCTTGCTAATTTATGTATTGCTAAGCAGATTTAAGGCAACACTTTTTGTTAGACTTGCAGCGTTATGGCATTGAAACATTGTCCTTATAGGAACCGTTTCAATGCTTTTTGCTAAGTTTTGCTTCCTACCTGGCATTATCAGCGGGTTGGAAAGGTGTATCTACGAAAAGGTATGATTGCTAATAGCCAGCCTTGGCACGTCAAAAACGCGGCGGGCAGCACTAACAACTACCAGTCTCCGGTTACTGCTGAGTCTCTACCTAGAGTACCTGAATCAAATAATCTGGCGATAACCTGTCTTGAGATGACCAATGCCTCTCAATTTCGTCCATCCTATCTTAGCTATCTTGACGGAATCAAGGTGATGTGCATGTATGCACCCGATCTCGCCTTTTATCGGTTTTTGTCAAATTCCGTTGCCATGCCCCAGCCCAACCAACGGCTTGTACTTTCAGATCAAGAACTAAAAAAACTGCTGGCAGCATCAGGAAACAGCGTTCACGTCTTGTATGTAGATGGTGTCCCAGCTGGCTACATCGAACTAGTTAAGCGCAAGGATAGCCCATCAAGTCCTTTTTACTCGACGGAATTTGTCTATTTTGGTCTAAGATCGGGCTATATTGGCAGAAGTTTAGACAAGCATTTACTCAGTCATGGCATTGCCTATGCCTGGAATAATGGTACTAATCGCCTCTGGGTGCGTACTTCCAATATCGATAGTGCCAAGACTCTCAAAAATTATCTACAAAGAGGCTTCAAGATTATCAGGACTTAAGGGATTTTCCACAAGGGGGATCAGTTGCTAAGTCCTGAACAAGAGAGCGGAATGCTAACCTAGTAGTTAGTGATTGTTTGGGAAAAGCTAAATTTCTCAGGGTTGAAGATTATGAGTAGCTCTAACTGGACAGAATCCCTAGAATGGACCGCAGAGGCTAAAGCCAAGCTAAAAAATATACCCTTCTTTGTTCGCTCCCAGGCTAGACGCAGAATTGAGCAGCTAGCCCGTGAGGCTGAGTTAGACGTAGTAACGGCAGAAATTGTAGAGCAAGCAAGGGCTGAGTTTGGTCAGTGAGAGCTGGTTCATTCTTACCCAACAAAATAGGTACATTGAGTTTTTCAATTCTCTGCTTTTAATTGAACTTCTGGCAACTCATCAACCTGTAGAGAAACAAAATATTGGCTTGAAACAACGCTGCTTGGTTGCCAAGGAGCATGCCAATAACTTTCCTGAATGACAGCCTTCTCTTCCTGATTATTTTCTGGCCAAATTAAGCTAACTACACCAAAGTTATTACGCCCAACTATCTCTTCACCCTCTTGCAACCAACGATTACGCCAAAGCATTAATAGAGGATTTAACCAACTAGTATTTTTGGGTTCAGGTGGTGTTTGTTGTTTCTGTTTGTTTTCCCAAGGGGCAAGAACTGCTTTCTCCCTTCTAATCCAATCAATGTGATACTGCCAGTCAGGCAAAGAACTGTCGTCTTTAGCTGAGATTTTCCAGAGGATATCATAATTACCCTGTACCTCATTACCTATGCGTCGGGTAACTAGTCCTTTAGCTGGCATCTCTACATCAATTCTGCAAATCTTGCCTTGAATAACTTGAGTTTCTACTAGTTGCGGTGGTCTATTCCAGCCTGCCCAATCTTGGGGTGACTCTGGCAATAAAGATTTAACTTTCGTATGGATTAAATGAGTTTTTAATTCGTCATTTTTGAAAGGGCTTGCTGTTAACTGAGTCAACACTCCTGTAATTTTTCTTTTCTGTTCTAAGGAATCATTACTCCCGTTGACCAATTCTTGTTCGGGGGTCTGAACTTGAGCACCTGACCAATAGGAGAGACGAACACTGTAGCCAAAGTGAATATCGCCAGATAGTACTATTACCCTTTGCCGTCGTCTAAACAGTTCTGCGAGCAGCTTGGAGAAAGCAACCTCATTTAAATTCCAAGCATCACCTATGTCGTACTGGAAAACTTGACCCTTTTCCAGTTCCAACCTTTGCACCAAATCAATCATCTGTATACTGACCAAATTAGTCGGCAAAACTACAAATGTTATTTCAATGCCACAATCACTGCTTTGTTTAAGTTGATCTGTTAGTTCTAAAGGTTTTTGAATTTGCTCTTTAAAGGCTGTCGGGCTAAGTAGCATCGGTGGCGAGATGGTTCCATGCTCAGAGATTGGGTAACCTCGCCAGGTGCGAGTGTCAAGCACAATTACTTCGTGCTTACAGCTTCTGACGGTGTAGTGCCACTTCAAATATTCTGTACCATCCGAATAACTTCGATCAAAGACAAGAACATCTTCATCAAGTTTGAACTTCGGCAAACCGCTTTCTACTTCTAACTGGGGTAATCCCAGACACTTAGCAATTTCCTCTAAGGCAGATTGATCTGTTCCTTGAGATGCTGACCAATTAGTTACTGCCTTTAATAAATTCTCTCCAGGTTGTCCTTCCTGAAATTGCTCTGGTGTGTTCCCCCAGCCTTGACACAGGGTATAAGCCAAAAGACCATTCTGTATCACGCGCTTGCCGAGGGGTTTACCGAAAACACTGTTACACCAAGCCAGATTTAAAGACCAATCATCAGTAATATCATGATCATCAAATACCATGTAGATTGGCACATTCGCCATTGCCCGTCGGACTTGCCACAATTTAGCGAGAGATTCTTTAACTGGCTTTATTTCCTTTTCCCAGAGTGAAGCTTGTTTAGAGTCAAAATGTACATCTTTCCCTTCTGGTAAGCTACTTGGCCAGAGAATTGGCGACCAAAATAGTAAATAAGTAGCAAGATATTCACCGAAGCTGAACAAGTGGCTTTTTGCTTCTTCTGGCACATGACTCACCATTGCAGTCAAACCGCCCCAAAGTTGAGCAACTGAAGTACGCTGACCTGGTTTCAGTTCACTTGCTCTCTTGTACTCGTAGCTATTGGGTGAGGTTGGCTGCAAAGGCAAAAGTTCCTCCCAACCAAGCAGGGTGGAAGCAACTTCCATCGCCACCCATAACACAGGGTTGGCAACGTCGTCTGCATAGATTTGATCTCCAGTGAAAAAGAGTTGATGTAGTCGCCTATCAGGTTGATGAGCATCATGCTTAATCAGATCATCTAAGATAGGCAGTGCATCTTTACCAGGACTATGCAACTTGCGGCAAGAGCCGTGAGCTAAACGCAAGTTGTTTAAGTCATTTGGTGGTAGGGTAAAAGTGGGTAACTGGTGGGAAAAATAACTAACTGTAACTGGCGCAGCAGTTGTAGGTAGACTATGTTTAGGTTGAGGATTGCCCCAACCTGCGAAGGGTATAGTTCCAGAGTTTGGGAAGTTGATTCCTTGAATTAGATTTTGTTCAAAACTACCAAAACTCAAGTCATAGGCATAGATTTGTCCTGGTTCTAGCTGTTGTTGCTGAACTGGTATAGCTGTAACTGCAACAATATGCAATTGTTGACCGACTGGTATGGTTAAGTGGGTACCTTCTAGCAATAAGGTAGTAATCCTACTTCCTTGGGAATCTGTAGCATAAACTTTGAGGGTTACTTCACGAGGCTCTTTCAAAGCTACCCAGACTGTAACAGCACTACTATCTGTGCGCCGTAAAATTGGACCTGCCAAGATGAGGGGCAGATGTTCAAGGCGATCGCTTAAAGGTATCCAGGACATGGAATTAGTGTATAGCTGCTTGATTGTTGAACAGCCCAATCAGTTTATATGCTAACCTGCGGACGACCTAATTTTAGCTACCCGATTAATTAAAGACATCAGAACTGACGGAGTAGAAATACTTAGATGGATAAAATCATCATTGGCATACATGGATTAGCTAATAAGTCACCTCAAGATATTTTAGAATCTTGGTGGAAACAATCTTTGTTAGAAGGTTTAGAAAAAAACTGCCAAATTCCTCATCTTTCCATCAATTTTCAACTAGTTTATTGGGCTGATTTACTATACAAACATTCCTTGCATAGTGACCCCAACTTTAACTTTGATAGTCAATACAACACAGAACCCTATACTCCTGCTAGGTCGGGAGCTTTAAAAAAATACAAAGATAGCTTTCTTGATAATCTAAGAAGAGATGCTTTAAGTCTAGCTGGTCAGGCAATTGATGCTCTCAATGTAGACTTGAGTCTAGATTCCCTCACTAGTTTGTCATTGAAGAAGGCAAAGTTGGTACGAGACTTACAATTCTACTACGATAAAAATCGCCAAATCGCTGATCGTCTAGGTCAAAGGCAATTGGCAAAAACTGTTCTCAAAGATGAATTAAAAAAAGTTTTATTGAAGTTAAAAGGCTATCAAATTATGCTGATTGCTCATTCAATGGGTTCAATCATCTCCTATGATGTTTTGCGGGATTTGGGTCAAACTGAGCCTACTTTTACCATTTCCCATTTTGTCACCATTGGTTCTCCCTTGGGTATACCCTACGTGAAAACGCAAATTATCAGAGAAAGACATTACGATCCCCAGGTGCGCACCCCCTCAATTGTCAGCCAAAGCTGGGTCAACTATGCAGATAAAAGAGATCAGGTTGCGGTAGATACTCATTTGGCAGATGATTATGGCGCGAATGGTCGGACAATTCATGTTGAGGATAATTTAGTAGCTAATGACTACGAAATACCATCTCAACCAGGAGTATATAACCACCATAAGTCCTACGGATATCTGCGGACTCCTGAACTTTCCAAACACGTTGCCGATTTTTTGATCAACTAGAACTAGAAATGAATCAAGTTGACCAATGTGGCGGGAGTCGGGAAACGGAAGATGGGGAAGCAGGGGGAGATGGATTCAATAATTGATAATGGAGTAGCTGAATTTAGTCCAGTGTTGTTACTCCTCACCTCCTCACCTCCTCACCTCTTCACCTCCCGACTCCCTATTTGAGTCTTTTAGCCACTCAGCATACAAATCAGGACGGCGATCGCTAGTTCTTTGGATCTGTTGTTCTTTACGCCAATTAGCGATCGCTGCGTGATTTCCCGAAAGCAAGACATCTGGAACCTTCCAGTCGCGAAACTGTGCCGGTCGCGTATACTGGGGATAATCGAGCAAACTAGCTTCAAAACTTTCGGCTTTAAGTGATTCAACTTTACCTACTGTTCCTGGTCGCAAGCGCACAACACCATTAATTAAGGCTAGTGCTGGAATCTCTCCGCAGGTTAGAACAAAATCACCCAAGGATACCTCACAGGTAACTAAATTTAGGACTCGCTCATCAACACCTTCATAGTGACCGCAAATTAGTACTAGTTGGTCATAGCCTACTGCCAGCTTAGTCAATAATTTCTGGTTCATCTGTTGACCTTGAGGTGTCATCAAAATCACCTCTCGCCTAGGTAAAATTGGCAAAGATTCAACAGCGGCAAAAATTGGCTCAGGTTTCATCAACATACCAACACCGCCGCCGTAAGGTTCATCATCGACTCGCCGATGTTTATCCTTTGTGAAGTCGCGCGGGTTAACCAAATATACTTCGGCAATTTTCTTCGAGAGTGCTTTACCTAGCAGCCCTGAACTCAGGGGAGAGGAAAAAAAGTCCGGAAACAGAGTAACAACATCGAATCGCACAAGCTATTAGTTAGTTGATTATCAGGCTAGCTTGCCCATTACTACCTTCACTCAGAGCAAGCATAAAACATTACCAATATTACACGATTCCTAACAACTGTCAGCTCACAGGGGATCCTTGCTCTTTCCTCAGAGAAGATCATAGGACTTACGCACTCAGACATTAAGAATCGCTGTAACCCTCAGTTAAGAGTTCCCTGTTCCCTGTATGCCCTAACGGCCAATGCTGAAGGGCGCACCTTAGCGTAGCGTTAGCGACGTTGCGTAG
>JBAUJE010000126.1:0-15046 GCA_049683475.1 Coleofasciculaceae cyanobacterium
GGCTAAGTTAAAGTTACGCTCGCTGACCTATGGTTACCCCAGGTTACTAGCCGTTATGCTGTATTAACTAGATGCAAACCCTTATCGCCTATTCTATCAACCAATCAATCCAGCTAGAAACCTCAATAATCTTGCTGCTTGAAACTTGGCATGTCTTTAATTGTTAAGTTGTGGTTAATTGTTGTCTCCCTTATCTTTACAACATCTCCCCCAGCTCCCTCATTCTTTTGGTATCTTCTCACGCAATTCAATAGCCTGTTGGTAGTCAGGCTCAATTTGCAAGGCTTTGTCTAAGGCTGCGATCGCTTGATCGAAGCGTCCTAGGTTCGACAGAGCTTCGCCCTTAATAGTCCATGCTTGAGCAGAATCTCGTTTGAGTTCGATCGCTTTATCTAAAGCTTCTATCGCCTCGACAGAGCGACCAAATCCCTGACGTGCTGCCCCCAGACTAATCCAGGCTTCGGTAAAATCTGGCTTGAGGCCAGTTGCTTTCTCATAAAGCCACATGGACTCTAAGGGTTGCTGCTGCTGCTCAAGAGCCCTACCTTTACCCCAAATTGCCTCTGCATAATCAGGTTTCAAGTCAAGAGCATCGTTACAAGCGACAATTGCTTCTGCGGGTTGCTGAAGTTGATTTAGACTGTAGCAACTACCCCAATAGGCTTTTGCTAGGTCCGATTTAAAGTTAATATCGCTGTGCTTACTAGCAAATTTAATTAATTGACTGTAAACAGCTAACGCCTCCTGGTACTGTTGAGCTTTGCTTAAACTCTCAGCTTCTTTGAGGAGTTCTGCCACTTGTTTCTTGGGAGTAACTGGTGGACTTTCAACAACTGAGATAGGAGTGGGACTGGCACTTGGATGACTCGAAAGTTCATTGGATTGACCAAACAGAAGAGCCTTGGTAACAAGGAAAGTCGCACCCACAGAGACTAGGATGACAGGTAAAGGCCAAAACTTAAGCCATTGTCTTGTCATTAACTCTGAGCTGGGTTTGACTAGTGCTGAGGACTCGGAAGTATGAATTGGTAGAACTTCGCTAATCAGTTCAGTTGAATCTGCACTATTAGAGGAGGAATGGGGCTTACCTAAAGATTCCGTTGGCGGTACATCAGTGGGTAAGGGCTTTTCTGATGGCTCTTTTGCTTCACTCTCAGTAGAGGCGGGGGATGAAGATAAAGTAGTTGGTATTTCTGCTTCTTGGTCAGTTGTTTCAGGTGCAAGCTGAGGTTGTAGCGCTGATTCAATCGAGGTAGGTAGAAGGCAATGTATTGCCTCTAAGGCATCTATAGCCCTTTGGTAGCGAGATCTGAAGTCGTAACGCACCATGCGATCTAAAATCTCTGTCAACTCTGGACTTATCTGCTTAGCACGCTCTTGCCAGTTAATTTCTCCTGTTTCGGGATGTTCCCCTAGGCGCTTGGGATGAATTCCCGTTACAGCCTGGATACCAATTAAACCTACTGCATAGATGTCACTACTAAAGCGGGGCTTACCTGCTAACTGTTCGTTAGGCATGTAACCCTGAGTACCAATAGAAATTGTCAGATTTGTTTGTCCTGTCTCATGATCAACCTGTTGCATACTGACTTGCTTGACAGCACCGAAGTCAATCAAGACAATTTTGCCATCCTGCTCACGACGAATTAAGTTAGGGGGCTTAATATCACGGTGAATGACCCGTTGCTCGTGAACAAAGGTTAGTACCTCTAAGATGTCTTGTAACAAAGTGATTACTTTAGCCTCATGCCAAAGTTGACCCTTCACTAACTCTTTTGTTAAGGGCTTCCCTTCAATTAATTCTTGGGCAAGATAAAACTCCTGATCATCTTCAAAGTGCGCTAGCAGGCGGGGAATCTGATCATGATCACCCAGTTGATATAGCACTTCTGCCTCTGTATTAAAAAGGCGTCTTGCCATTTGCAAGGTTTCCTCGTCTTCTGCTTTAGGCTTTAGCTGCTTAACAACACATCGAGGTTGTCCTGGCAAATGTAGGTCTTCTGCTAAAAAAGTTTTGCCAAACCCGCCTGTTCCGAGTTTGCTGATAATCTTGTAGCGTCCACCCAAAGGTTGATCGGGGTTTGTCGCAGTTTGTGAGCTGCTCATTTTACCTGGCTCCGGCAAGAAAGCCCTCGCTTTCAGCGACGGGATGAATTGCCAGTGAGATGACATTAATTCTCTCGTTTTTCATATATAATACTAACAAGAGGAACAGAGTTTGTAGGTGATAACTCTGAAACAAAACCTTCTGAAAAATAAAGAATGGTGTAATTGATCTTGCTAGGATTTCAAACGAGCCTAAATTCGTACAATGCCGACTTCCATCAATCGAAATAGCATTTTCATCAAAACTAAATAACTTATGCGTACCGTAGGGCATACGGGAACCTCCTATTAATTTAGGTAAACGCTTGGAGAACTAACCTTAAAGTGGGGTTCTAGATATTTAAGTGATATTCTAGTTGACCTCGGTTAGAACATAATCGTGTAAGACCTTTTTAAGGCAACTTAAAAAGGCGGTGATTAGCTCAAGAATCCCTCGCTTAGCCTGCGGCAACGCTGCGCGAACAGCGATGGGAGTGTCAAAACTAGCATGTTCGCAGTTTCAAAATTATTAGTTGATCAATCTTACGACTGGGATGCACCAGAGCCTGAGCTTTTTTCAGTCATCTTTTTTGGTAGTGACAGCCCTAGTTAATACCCAGTCTAGCTTTTGTCTTTGAAGTTATCCCTATTTTCTTAATTTGGGGTATAAAGATTTGGTTTTGCGCATTGATTATTGATTATTGATTATTGATCGTAGCTTCCTTACTGCATCTGCCGACTAAGGTTCTGGGCGTTGGCATGTTGAGGATCAATTTTCAGTGCCTGTTGAACGGAAGCCCTCGCCTCTTCGCGCTTGCCAGTAAACCAAAGGGCTGCACCTCGGTTTGCCCAAGCAGCGGCAAAGTCTTGCTTGAGGGCAATTGCCCTATCAAAGGCGGCAATAGCTTCGGTGGGACGATCTAGTGCCAAGAGTGCTGTGCCCTGATTGTTCCAAAGTTCTGGAAAATCTTGCTTGAGGGCAAGTGCTTGTTCATAAAAATTAACAGCCTCCAGGTAGCGTTTTTGTTGTTCTAAGGCAGAACCTTTACTCCAAAGAGCTTCCGGATAGTTAGGTTTGAGGGCAAGGGCTTCATCACAGGCAGCACTACCTTCAGCAGCCCGTCCTAGGGCATTGAGGCTGTAGCAATGACCCCAATGGGCTTCAGGCACATCTGAGTTAAGCTTAATTGCTTGTTCGTAAAGTTTCAGTGCTGGGGCATATTGTCCAGCTTCCCTCTGGTTATCAGCTTTTTTGAGTAGTTCTGTCGCCTGTTGCGCTGGGGAAGGAGTGGCAGGTTTGCTAACAGGTGAGGCAGCAACAGAGGGTGTGGGAGTCGCTACAACCGGACTGGCAGTAGTATTTGTTTCCTCTTCTTGAGCAGGGCTTGTTTTTGGACTACTGCCAGCTGAGTTATCAGTATTGGCAGTTTCAGACTGCTCAGTAGTATTTGCCTTAGCCTTGTCACTAGCTAAATCATCAGTAGTATTAGTAGGTTCAGACTGCTCAGTATTTGTGTTTTGGTTATCTGCTACAACTCCACTGTTTGAAGAATCCTGACTAGCTAGTTGAGGCAAGATTAAGGTCTTAGTAGTCCAAAACAGCCCTCCCACAACAACTAACACCATCAGCACTAGCCCCGCAGGCTTGAGGAACTTTTCCTGACCTGAAGCTGGTGATACAAATGTGGACACGGATTTTGCTGGTGAGGGCAAGTTAGGCTCAGGGCTGGCAATAAATTCTGTAGGCTTGGTGCTACTAGCTACAGGAGAATGATTTGCTAGTTCTCGCTCTGCCGGTACTGTAGGACCGGTGGCAGTAGCTGGAGTATAGATTTCTTGGCTAGCAGTTATTTCCTTGGTTGAAGGAAAAGGCGGGGGTGGTGGCGCAGAAGAGAGAAGTTGTTTTGGTAGGCTATGTAAAGCTTCCAGCGCTTCTGTTCCTGTCTGGTAGCGTGCCCTGAAGTCGTAGCGCACCATGTGATCGAGGAAATCTACTATTTCTGGACTTACTTGGGTAACAAGATTCTGCCAGTTGATTTCCCCTGTCTGTAGGTCTTCGGTAAGCCGCCGGGGATGAACTCCTGTTAAGGCTTGAATGCCAATCATGCCTACAGCATAGATATCACTACTAAAGCGAGGATTTCCACCTAGCTGTTCCTTGGGCATATAGCCCTGAGTGCCAATGGAAATTGTCATATTGGTCTTTCCCGTTTTAGGATTAACCATCTGGGTGCTGACTTGTTTAACTGCCCCAAAGTCAATCAGCACAACTCTGTCATCTTGACGGCGGCGCATTAAGTTGGAAGGCTTAATATCACGGTGGATAACCCCCTGCTGATGAACAAATGACAATACATTAAGTATGTCTTGTAGTAGGGCAATCACTCGCTGTTCTGGCCAGCATTGACCTGCTTCTAACTCCTCACTTAGGGGTTCTCCTTCGATTAATTCTTGGGCAAGATAGAACTCTTGGTTTTCTTCAAAGTGTGCTAGTAAGCGAGGTATTTGGTCATGGTTGCCTAGTTGGTAGAGAACTCTGGCTTCTGTATCGAAAAGACGTCTGGCAGTTTGCAGACTCTCATCGTCACTTACCTGGGGCTTAAGTTGTTTGACTACACAACGAGGATCACCTGGCAGATGCATGTCTTCTGCCAGAAAAGTTTGACCAAACCCACCCGCTGCTAACTGCTTGATAATTTTGTAGCGTCCGCCCAGGGGTTTTTCCGGGTTTGTCAGTTTAAAGAAGCCTCTCATAGTTTAATTTTGTTTGCTAAGGCTCAACCTTTACGGATGTACCGATGCCCACCTGATTATATAAGGCAATGATATCTTGATTACGCATCCGGACACAGCCATGGGAAACAGCTTGCCCTACTAACTCTTCTTTGGGAGTACCGTGAAAGCCAATGAAATTAACGTCATCTGTCCAAAAGCCGATCCACCTAGCTCCTAAAGGATTATCTGGGCCTTCTAAAATTAGCTCTCCAGTCCAAGGATGTTCCCAGACTGGATTTGGTTCCATATCAATTACTTCATAGCTGCCGGTAGGAGTTTCCCAACCTGCCTTACCAATGGCAACTGGGTAACTATTTTTCAATTTCTCGTTTTGATAAACGTAGACACGACGCTCTTTCAATTTAAGTACTAAATTGGTGTCTTGAGAAATGCTTTCCTGATTGTTGTTATCAGGAGAGTTTTTGGCTAAATTTTGATTAAAAACAGGTAATTTCAGTTGCTTAAATACCCATAGGTTTTGTAAATTTAGCTTGCTGTTTTCAGTATCGTCTTGCCTGAGTTCTTGCACCATTGCTTGTTGCTGACTCGGCAGTAGTAGGAGGGAAGTAGTTAAACCAAGGAGGATTAAATTTTGGGCTAGATTCTTAATTGACGACATTGGTATTTTATTTGAAGAGCAAAAATAGTTTTATTGCTACAGACTCTTAATGATTTTTAGAAAAAAACAGATAAGCACAAATATTATTAAGCACAATTGACATTATTAAAATAATAATTAAGAGCAGTACAATGTATAAAAAATTTGGAGACTTAAGACAAGAAATATGTGTAAAACAAGCTAAGTTTATGAGCGGCATATTTATTTAGATTCGACTGATGTTTTACTAGCTATTTCGGTATATATCGCTCATCTCCGGATGTTTTCTGAATCATTCTTTTTCTCTCAAAAAATAATTTATTCTCGATTTTTTTAGGAAAATTGTCCCGAAATAGGTTGAGTTGGTAGGAATAATCTTATTGTTTGCCCCATCTAGGCTTGAAAAGCCTTTGAAAGTGAGGAGAATATGCAGCTTAAGACAATGAAAGTGCTGGCAGGCGTAACGTTATCAGTGTTGATTCCAGCTGTCTCAGTACATGCGGTAATGGCTAGCAACTTGGGTAAGCCAGAGTCAGAGCCAATGCTGATTAGTCAGGTAACACAAGCAGGGGAACTGGCAGGGGAAATTGTCAGTATTGATGGAGAAACGGTAGAATTCGCCCAGTCCAATGGTCAAACCAGAAATATCACAATTCCTCAAGGAGAAATTAATCGGTTGAGCCTGACAGCTGGATCACAAATTGCGGTGAGACTAGATGCTCAGGGTGTAGCAACTTCAGTCAGAGTAATCAGACCAGTCAGAGCACTCTGGTAAAATCTGAATTTGCCAATTCCAGTACATCACAAACTTAATACAGTCAAACACACAACCCTTTCCTGACGGATGCTTAGGGTAAAGGGGACTGGTGACTGAGTTGATTCGTAATCGTCTTGAGATAACATACTTAATGAACCAGGTATTTTCATGCCTGGTTCTTTTCTGCTAATCAATATCTGCTCGGCGTTCAGAGTATTAGGAAAATGACCAAGGTAAGAAGCATCCCTTCATCGGCTTCAATGATTCTGGCTCCCATCTCCTTACTCTGAAAATGAAGACAAGTTGTCAAACCGCGTTATGTAATATCAGGTTGAATACCCATAGTTATGACTGACGCTCTGACACGGAGACACAGAGAAGTTTTTATTATGGGCAATTAGACTGACTTGATATTACGAGAGTTTTGCTAGGAATTCAGTAATTACCCTGATGACTAACTAGCCTGTCAGGTATTTTCATGAATTAAGGAAGGCTTGTAATTCTGCTCCCGAGCATTAAAAAGTCTCAGTCTTAATATAGATTCTTGCTGAGATGCTTGGGCAGCTGGACTTGATTAATTACCAAATAAGGGTAAGGGAGAAGAATTTCTCTTCTCCTCTACAAGAGCAACCAAAATAACATCTTACCTTTATATTTGCTTCTTACTAAATGTACTTTAGGTCAACCACTAACTATTTATAAAGTTCACTACTTAGCCACCTTAGCTAGCCATAACTCTCTCAAGTAATTATGAAATATAAATCCGGTTTTTTAAAGTGGTTCTACGGCTTGCCCCTTCAGAAAAAACAATTTTTAGGACTCTTCACTTCAGAAGTAATCTCCATTATTGGCTTAGCTGGTGTTGGGGCCCTTTTAATTGTGTCTGTAGGTAGAAGTCAACTGACTGAGCAGGCTGAGTCAGAATTAGCTGTTACGGAAATTAACTACAACATTAAAATAAATCAAATGGGATTTGGCTTCCGAGGTCAATCTGACAACACAGCCATCATTGCGGCTTCTAATGCTCATTTTGCTGGAGAGAAAATGAATTTAGCGACTCAAAAGCAAGTTAAGCAAATTCTTCAAAATGAAATTAAAGCAAGAGAAATTGAGTATGCAACCTTAGTAGGTCATGACTTACAAGTTATTGCCAATGCTAACGCTGACCGCAGCGGTGAGATTTTTAATCCTAACAATTTGGTAAGTGAAGTAATTGCTAAGCCTCGCCAGATTAAAACTAGTGAAATCGTTAGTGGACAAGAACTTGCCAAAGAGTCTCCACCTATGCCATCTAGCTGGAAAGGTGGAGATGCTTTAATTCGCTACACAGTTACACCAGTGCTAAACCCACAAACCAAAAAATTAATTGGGGTTTTAGTTTCCGGAGATGTTGTTAATAGCAAAAAAACCATTGTTAAAGATAGCTTGTTAGCACTGGGAGGAGGCTACAGTGCAGTCTATCTCCGTAAATCTACGGGTACTGATACTATGGGTGAATCATCCGAAGAGTTTGCCTTAGCAGTTGCCGAGAAAAACTCAAGCAACCAACAACAGGCTAATCCTTCTTTTGACTACTCCGAACAGCATAGCCCTAAAAATATCCTTTTACCTGATACTAGTATCCTAACCAAAGCCGTAAAAGCATCAGGGAAGACTATCACTCAACGAATGAAGATTGAGGGGTTAAGCTATACAATCGCTGCCAAAAGCTTGAGCAATTCCGCGGGTGAACCCGTGGCAGTTTTAGTGAGAGGGACATCGGAAACCGTTCTCAATAACTTACTCAAAGGAAATCTGTTGTTACAGTTAACTATCTCTATCTTTGCTTTAGCAGCTGATGTGTTAATAGCAATTTTACTAGGAAGGGCAATTGCTCAACCAATCAGGAATTTACAAAAGACTACCGAGGAATTTTCCGAAGGCAACCTAACTGTACGGGCCGAGGTGTTAAGTACAGACGAGATAGGACAACTGGCACTTACCTTTAATCAAATGGCTGATAAAACCGTCACTTTTTTACACAAAGAGCAAGCCAACGTTAAAGAGCAACAGTTGCTAAACAACCAGCTACAGTCAGAAATAGCCGAACGTCAGCAAGCTGAAGTAGAACTACGCCATGCTTTGGCGAAAGAACAGGAACTCAACGAACTAAGATCTCGCTTTATTAGCATAACCTCCCACGAATTCCGTACACCACTCACTACTATTCTCAGTTCTACGGAATTACTTCGACACTACAGCGATAGGTGGAATGAAAAGAAAAAGCTACTTCATTTCGAGAGAATTAGCTCCACTATTGTACATATGACCCAGATGCTAGATGACATCTTGTTAATCGGTAAAGCTGAGGCTGGAAAATTGGAGTTTAAGCCTGCACCACTCGATGTCGTAAACTTCTGTACCAACTTGGTAGAAGAGTTGCAAGGGAGTACTGGTAAGCAACATAACCTTGTCTTTAGAGGTGAATGTCAGTGCCTAGAAGCACAAATGGATAAAAAGCTGCTCAGACATATTCTGACCAATCTGCTCTCAAACGCAATCAAGTATTCTGCTCCAGGTAGCACAGTTAATTGTGAGCTTAGTTGCCACGGAGAGAACGCAATTTTCCGCATTCAAGACCAAGGCATTGGCATTCCTGAAGAAGACCAGAAATCTTTGTTTGAGCTATTCCGTCGAGCTGGTAATGTAGGCACAACTCCCGGTACAGGATTAGGACTAGCGATTGTTCAAAAGGCTGTCGAAGTCCACAACGGCAGCATTATGATGAGTTCTAAGGTGGGACAGGGGACAACTTTTTTAATCAGCCTTCCCTTGCAATTAAAGGTTGATGAAGTGTCACACGTTTAGGTGATGGAGTAATGGGGTGATGGGGTAATTGGGTAATGGGGTAATGGGGTGATGGGGTGATGGGGTGATGAGGGAGGCAATAATTCACAGTTTAACGACGTTCAATTTTCAATTCACTTTCTTTCTGGGCAAGGCTAAAAACTAAATTCAAAATGTAACGAAATGCAAACTATAATGAAAATGAGAGTAAACTGACAAACAACGGATTAAGAGCAGTACTATCACATGCGAGTTGCGATCGCTGGAGCGGGTCTGGCAGGACTTTCCTGCGCTAAATATGTAGCCGATGCCGGACACACGCCGGTTGTTTTAGAGCGCCGAGACGTATTGGGCGGCAAAGTTGCCGCTTGGCAAGATGAAGACGGGGACTGGTATGAAACTGGTCTTCACATTTTCTTTGGAGCCTATCCCAATATGCTTCAATTGTTCAAGGAACTGGGCATAGAAGATCGGCTGCAATGGAAAGAACATACAATGATCTTCAATCAGCCAGAGAAGCCTGGTACTTACTCCCGGTTTAACTTTCCGGATTTACCAGCACCGATTAATGGCATCATAGCGATTCTGCGCAACAATGAAATGCTAACTTGGCCAGAAAAAATTCGCTTTGGTATCGGTCTGATACCAGCCATGATTAAAGGGCAAAGTTACGTCGAAGAGATGGATAAATATTCTTTCTCTGAGTGGTTGAAGCGACAGAATGTGCCACCAAGAGTTGAGAAAGAAGTGTTTATTGCCATGTCCAAAGCACTGAACTTTATCAACCCCGACTAAATTTCGGCGACGGTGATACTAACGGCCCTCAACCGTTTCCTACAGGAAAAAAACGGTTCTAAGATGGCTTTCCTAGATGGCTCACCCACAGAGCGACTCTGCCAACCACTGGTAGACTACATCAAGGAGCGGGGAGGGGAAGTACATTTGGGTGTGTCAATTAAAGAATTTTTGTTAGACTCGGATGGTGCCGTACAGGGCTTCAGGTTAGGTCATACCAACGGCACGGAGGAGAGAGTCCTAAAAGCCGATGCCTATGTGTCAGCTATGCCAGTTGATCCCTTAAAGGTCATGCTGCCTGAACCTTGGAGGCAGATGGACTTCTTTAAGCAACTTGATGGTTTAGAGGGGGTTCCTGTCATCAACTTGCATCTCTGGTTTGACCGTAAGCTAACTGATATTGATCATCTACTGTTCTCGCGATCGCCTCTACTCAGCGTCTACGCTGATATGAGCAATGCTTGTCGAGGATATGCAAATTCAGATAAGTCTAGTTTAGAACTGGTACTGGCACCTGCCAAAGACTGGATCGGGAAATCTGAGCGAGAAATTGTTGATGCGACCTTGGCAGAGTTAGAAAAACTCTTTCCCCATCACTTTGGGGAAGATAACCCTGCTAAATTACTAAAGTCTCACGTTGTCAAGACCCCTCGTTCCGTTTATAAGGCAACACCGGGACGCCAACAGCATCGCCCGTCACAGAAAACGCCGATTAGCAATTTCTTCCTAACAGGTGATTACACAATGCAACGTTACCTAGCGAGTATGGAGGGGGCCGTACTTTCTGGTAAGCTGACAGCGCAGGCTATAAATAGCTCTCAGCACTTGCCGAGCTACCAAGCTACGCAAAAAGAGTTCAGCAAAAAGCCCCTGGAAGGCAATCGGATATCAGAGATTGAGGATAATCCGCCCAATCCTGAACTCCAACCACCAGTACTAAAAGCTGAAAGCTGATGGCTGATAGCTATAACTCACCCAGCCTGCTACTAATGCTCCAACTGTCAAAACCTCTCAGCATGAGAACGCTGGCCTCCCAGTCGGATTCTTACGAACTATGCCGTCAGATTACGGCAAAGTACTCCAAGACGTTTTATCTTGGTAGCTTGTTAATGCCAGAAGAAAAACGTCAAGCTATTTGGGCACTCTACGTTTGGTGTAGGCGCACTGACGAGTTAGTAGACGGCCCTCAGTCTGCCTTAACAACTCCTGAAACACTCGATCGCTGGGAAGAACAGCTTGAAGCCGTGTTTGCTGGGCAAGCGATAGACGACTTCGATGTTGCCCTCGTGGACGCGCTGCAACGTTTTCCCATGGATATACAGCCCTTTCGGGATATGATTGCTGGTCAACGTATGGATTTGTACCGCAGCCGCTATGAAAGCTTTGAGGATTTAAGCCTCTACTGTTATCGAGTAGCTGGTACGGTGGGTTTAATGTCCTCGGCGGTGCTAGGCTTTGACGAGTCTTTGAGAACAGCTCCTTGGATTCGTCGGCAAGATAACCAAGAACCAGCAGAGCAAGCGATCGCCCTGGGCATTGCCAAACAGTTGACAAATATCCTGCGAGATGTTGGAGAAGATGCCAGACGAGGCAGAATTTACATTCCTTTAGAAGATTTAGCCTTGTTTAATTACACCGAGAAAGATTTGTTCAACGGTGTAGTTGACGAACGTTGGCAAGAACTAATGCGTTTTCAAATTCAGCGAGCACGCAAGTACTATGCTCAAGCAGAAAAAGGCATCAGGGAACTTCAGCGAGATTCTCGCTGGCCAATTTGGGCCGCATTAATGCTTTATCGAGGCATTCTCGACGTGATTGAGCATAATCAGTATGATGTATTTAATAAAAGGGCTTATGTGCCTCAGCCCAATAAGTTGTTGTATTTACCGGTGGCGTGGCTAAGAGCACAAGCTCTTTAAGGCTTTGCTGTTAATTATTAGGCTTCTTACAGAAGTCGGGAGCAGGGAGCAGCCGGAAATATTTGACTATTTCACCCCTCAATTTGATTAGATTTTTAGTTTTGCAAGACGTCTATTATCTTTTTGAGGGGGTTTGGGGGAGTGGTCAGCATGCCCCGGAGCAAGTCATGTATGGTAGGATTGGTGCATCTTGAAAGAAAAAGGCTAGCCTTCAAGCTTAGAATTCATTCAAGAAAACTTAATTAATCCTGATGACGAATAATAGTCAGACCTCGACAGAAAAAGGAAATATCCTGATCGTAGATGATGTACCAAATAACTTACGACTTCTGTCCAAGCTGCTCAACTACCATGGTTATCAAGTTCGTAAGGCAATTAGTGGCAAACTTGCTTTAAAAGGAGCAGAACTAGCAAAACCTGATTTAATTTTGCTAGATGTCAATATGCCAGATATGGATGGCTATGAGATTTGTAGAGAATTCAAAAGAAATCAGGCAACTTCTGGCATCCCAATAATTTTTATCAGCGTCTCAGATCAAATAGTTGACAAGGTTAAAGCCTTTGAAGCTGGGGGAGCAGACTACATTACTAAGCCTTGTCAGATTGAAGAAGTTTTAGTTCGCATAGAAAATCAATTAAACCAGAAAAGGCTATCTCAACAGATACAAACGCAAAATCATAAGCTCCAAGCAGCAATTGCTAAGCGCCAATGTCTTGAAAAAGAAATAGATTTCTTACTTACTACAACAAAAGAAATCGGAAAAGCAGAAGACTTTGACTTTGTCTTAGAAAAAATCCTCTCTTCCTGTTGTGAGATGATGGGCTGGGAATTGGGAGAAGCCTGGATTTTCAATCCAGAGACAGATAGCTTAGCATGCAGTCGCGGTTGGTATGGGAAAAGCTCAGGTTTAGAGCAATTTAGAGAGGAAAGTTTAAAGGTAACATTTTCTCCTGGTGTAGGGCTACCAGGGCGGGTTTTGCTTGCCAAGCAACCAGAATGGATAGAAGATGTTTCAGTTGAACCAGAGCAATTTTTTCTTCGCAGTCAAATTGCCGCAGCAGCAGGATTAAAAGCAGGCTTGGGTATGCCGATATTGCTCGATAGAGAGGTATTAGCAGTTTTGGTTTTCTTCAAGAAAGAAGCCGCTCTCATTCAAGAACATTTAATTGATTTAGTCGACACAGTTACGACCCAGCTTAGTTTAATGTTACAGCGCCAACAATTAGAAAAAGCTCTGCACAATTCTAAAAATCACAATAACTCTAATTTGAATTGTAATAGTTAGTTTTTATCGTGTTTCTCGCCCTTTGTAGAAGTACCTCTAAGTGTCTTCACTCTTTATTTTTACTTCTGCCTCAAAATTTGGCAGTTTCTAACACCCATTTAAAGTAAACGCTGCCCAGTAATAGGGATGGGCAAAAGGAACACCCTCTAAAAAATCGAGTTCTGCTGCTAGATGAAGCCCTTGCTTGGACTCTAACTCACTTAATTCCCAGCTGTGGGATCTTTCTCTCAATTCTTCTGCAGTACAGTGACGTAACCAATTTTGAGCCTTTTGCAAAGCAAGCAGTTTACTATTTGTCTTATTCCACTGCTGATAGAACTCATCAAGGAGAAAAGCCGTTGAGATGGAATTAACCTTCCATTGACTACTAATTACGGCTTTAGCACCTGCCAGTAAAAAGCCGATGGTTAATCCTATACACTCATTTTGAGGTTCAAAGGATTCAAAAGTACCAGGGCAATAACCGGAAAGGGTAACTAAGTCAGCTTGGGGCAAATGTAACTCAGTTAGGATTTTACTTAAAGTCAGCTTCTCATTGCCTTTCTCAGAAAGTAAGAGATAAGACTTAAGAGGATGAGTAAAATTGTACTCAGCATGACCAGAGAAATGAAAACAATGATTAGTCTGACTTAAACCTAAAACCTTTTTTTTAAGGAACTTCTGCTCTTGAAGAACCTGACTTTCCCCAAACTGTTTCTGCTGACAAATACTTACTAATTCAGCCTTAGCAAAGGTTAAATCTTGATCGCGTCGAGGATTTTCTATACCAAGGAATGAGCTGTGATATCGCTGACGTTTTTGACAAATTTTCCAAAGCTTGATGCTAGGAATATAGTTTATGGCAAAGCGGTCAATTAAACGCTGATGCTCATTTAACCAAAGTGCATGAAGGGGTAAAAAGTGCAAATAGCTATTGGGAATAATGACGAGTTGCTGAATTTCTTGATCTAGGTAATTCAATAAATCCCCCAGTTGCAGTAATTCAGATATCTGGTCAATCATGCTCGATAAGATCTGGGGAAGCCGATTGACAATATTACCTTCCCCAGTTAGACCTTCAGTAGAAACGTATTCCAACCAAGCTTTAGCAATTTCTGTCAGGGAATTACCTGAATTTTTTAAAGGAAGTTTTTTGACAACCAGTGGTTGTTCTTTTCCCGGCAAAGTCAACATTGTAACTAGAAAACTTTCCGTAAAAAAGAAATCCACAATGGCAGTATCGTAAGGTAGAAGAGACTGAACTTCTTGCCAAGAAACAGGATAAGCTTCTGTCTTGGCTATGAACTCAGGTTCAAATTCCGACGCTTCATCATATAGTTTTTCTAAGGATTTTTTACCTGTGATCCATTGGTCATGTAATTCTGCCAATAGAAGTTTATCTATTTTCTGCCTAAGTCCACGGCCGTACAAACTTAGAGCATTTTGGGTATAACGCTGAGTTTGAGTTATTTCTGCCGATATTTCCCAAGGTATCTTGGTTTGTGACGATATTTGTTGGCTAGATAGATGCTCTACTAAGCAGATACTTCTAGCCGCTTCCGCATAATAAAAAGCTTCTCGTAAGTCGTTGGTATTAATACTTAAAACGAATAGAGATTGATATATTTCAATGTAGGATTTTGCGAAAGACAGTTTAACGTTTGCGTCTCGACATTCTTGCATTAGGTCAAGGCTAGCAATTATTTTCTGGTAACAAAGCTTTGCTTTTTCTGGATTATTAGTAGAAAAATATTGGTCTGCTACTTTTTTGAGTTTTGTAACTTCCAGAAATAAGAGCAGGTCATCTTGTGGTAAATGCCTAAAACGGATAGCCTCAATGGGCATGCTCTTTGGTATTGGTAGCTGATTAGCTAAGGATAAGGGAGATTGATGCAAATTAATCAACTGAGCAAGGGTTGCCTTTAACTTGGTGCGAGAGACAATCAGATCGACAAAGCCATGTTCGAGTAGATATTCCGAGGTCTGAAAATCTTCCGGCAACTTTTCTCTTAAGGTTTGCTCAATC
>JBAUJE010000127.1:0-8241 GCA_049683475.1 Coleofasciculaceae cyanobacterium
AGTGATAAACTACTACATCCTCCGGCTTGGCTTGTTTAATTAAATGTTCTTCAAATGCCTCTAAAATACCTTGGCGAGTGGCTTGTTCATCCGTCAGAGTGTAAATATCTTTGGGATTAAAACCAAAACGATGGATAAGAAGATGACGCTGCAACTCTACATCATTGAAACATCCTAATAATGGTTGAGATGAATAATTATTAATACCCACGAGTAAGGCAAGTTTACGGGGTGTACTTTTGGCTAAAACCTTGCCGTAGTGATTTGCCTGTTGTGGTAAATTAAATTGGCTAAACCCTAAAGCGGCTAAAGCCGAACCTGTGAAGTAGAAGAACTGGCGACGAGAAAGGTTAGACATGGCTAGTTAAGTAGACTATTAAGCCAGCAGTGTGGCGCAGCAGCGTTAATACATGATAACTAAATCAAAATAACAGTCTAGCCAAAAATAACGGGTTAAAACATCTGGTAATGGTGTATGTAGAGACGTTGCCTGCAACGTCTGAGGTAATGGTAGCACCAGCGCCAAGCGATTGCTTGACAATCAAGACAGTCATGACGATTAATAACTGAAGTTATCAATCAAACATAAACTAAAAATTATGAGTCTTGATGTCATTGTTATTGGTAGCGGTATTGGTGGTTTAACAGCAGCTGCCTTACTAGCACGTTACGGTAAACAAGTTTTAGTTTGCGAAAGCCATGCTATCCCCGGTGGTGCTGCCCATAGTTTCAAAAGACGGGGTTTTGAATTTGATTCTGGCCCTTCTTTTTACTGTGGTTTGGGTAACTCTCGTCCTAGTCTTAACCCATTACGGCAAGTCCTCGATGTTTTAGGAGAATCTCTGTCTGTAATTCCCTATGATCCTTTAGGGCATTACCATTTTCCCGAAGGTACTTTTACTGTTTATAGTGATATTCAACGTTACCGACAAGCTGTTGCTCGAATTACTCCCCAAGGTGCGCAAGAATTAGCCAGATTTGAACAGCGCATGCTCTCTCTCTACGACTGTCTTAAAGATATCCCCACCATAGCTTTAAGGGCAGATTGGCAGTTAATTCCTCTCCTTTTAACTCGTTATTTACCCTCATTACTAAAAATGCTGCCTCAGTTAGGTATAATTCAAGGTTCAGTAGGGGATGTGGTAGCTCAAGAAGTCAAAGAACCTTGGGTAAAAAGGTTAATTGATTTAGAATGTTTTCTGCTATCTGGACTTAAAGCAGAAGGTACAGTTGCCCCGGAAGTTGCTTTTATGTTGGGAGAACGTAGTCGTGCTGGTGTTGAGTATCCTATCGGCGGAAGTGGTGCAATTATCCAAGCTTTAGTACGAGGTTTACAACGTTGGGGCGGGGAATTGCGCCTGAATTCCCATGTTGAGCAAATCATCGTGGAAAGGGGAAAAGCTGTTGGAGTAAAATTGCAAACTGGGGAAATTATTCAAGCAGCAGTAGTTATTTCTAATGCCACCCTTTGGGATACTTATCATAAATTGCTAGACAAAAAAGATTTACCATCAGATTATCGACAATCAGCCCTAGCAACGCCAGCAGTTGATAGCTTTATGCATCTGCATTTAGGCATTAAAGCTGAGGGATTAGAAGGATTAACCGGACATCATGTGGTAGTTCACGATGCCGATAAAGATATTACTGAACCGGGTAATACTTGCATGATTTCTATTCCCACAGTCTGGGATACTAATCTTGCTCCTGAAGGTCATCATACAGTTCATGCTTACACTTTAGAACCCTATGAAGGTTGGCAACGAGATGAGGGTTATCAAGAAAAGAAAAAGCAGCGTTCTCAATCTCTTTACCGTGCTTTAGAAAAAGTAATTCCTGATATTAGGGAAAGAACAGTTCTAGAGTTAATTGGCACACCTTTAACCCATGCCCATTACTTACGCCGTTATCAAGGAACTTACGGCCCTGCTATTGCGGCGGGGAAGGGTGTATTTCCTAGTTGTCAAACGCCTATTACAGGTTTGTATCGAGTAGGTGATAGCACTATGCCAGGAATTGGAGTGCCAGCGGTGGCTGCTTCCGGTATACTTTGTGCTAATAGTTTGGTTTCGCTTCAACTATTGCCTTAAGTTTGTACGCTTGCATCATAATTTTGCTCCTACGACTCTGTTTAATATAGCTGTATAATTTGGACTCTCGTGCAGGGTTAATCAAAGGTTGGCTTTCTTTCGTTGCCCAAACTAAATGATCGTAAAGCCGTTTATCACCAAGAATCTAACAGAGGCAGGTGCAGAATTTCCTGAATTACATTAAGAAATTTATGTAAGACCATTGATGAATCTTTCTGTCGCCAAACAATAGCAGTTTGCCGATTGAGCGTAGCATCCTGAATTGCTCGATAAATAACGCCTTCGCGGTGAAGAATTTGGACATGGTTGGGGAGGATAGATACGCCTTTTTCTGATGCCACTAAACTCAAAAGTGCAACAACTCCTGTTACTGTGACATTTGACATAATTTTTGGTTCAAAGCCAACTTTTCTGCAAAGGGTAACAACTTCTTCGTAGAAAGGCAATACGTCAAGGGGTGGTAAGATAATCGACTCATTCTCTAATGCTTTCAGAGAAACCTGAGTTTGTTGAGCTAGGGTATGAGAAGTTGGCAAAGCAACGACAAAATATTCATCTAAAAGTGTTTGAAAACTTAAGTCTGGGTCCTTATGTTCAAAACTTGGAGAACGTTGAAACACCACGTCTAATTCACGATTTTTGAGCATCTTAATTTCTTGTTGAATTGTAACTTCACGTAGTTCTAGTTCTACATTGGGAAATTGCTTCTGAAACTCTTTCAAAACTTCGGGCAGAATACTATTGGCGACAGCATTATTTAAACCTATGATTAAACGCCCAATTTGACCAAGATTTGCTTGTTGTGCTTGAGCGATTGCTCGGTCAAGGTGCATTAGCCCTAACTGTACTTCCTTAAAAAAAACCTTACCTGCTTCCGTCAATTCGAGGGGGCGTTTGCTGCGATCAAACAGTTTAACATTTGACGTTTTTGAATCGGCACATAGTGACTTTTCTAGTGCCTGAATACTTTGGCTGAGGGGCGGTTGTTTAATTCCCAGGCGATTGGCTGCCTCACTAAAATTGTTGCCTGCCTGCACCACTGCCATGAAATAGCAAATTTGCCGCAGTTCAAAATGAGTCAGATTCTGAAAGTCCATAGAGCAGCTCAAACTATATCCTAAAGCATATTTTGATATAGACTATTGTACTGCCTAAGATATGAAGCATTGTCGAACTTGGCAACTTCGGTAGAAGCATAGACCGAGTCATAGCACTGCTATCATGGAGCGAAATAACAATGAGTCTTGATCAGGTCAACAACTCGCCCATCGCCAATTCTGATTGGTCAGGTTGGCAATTTTGGATTGATCGCGGCGGTACGTTTACCGACATTGTGGCGCAACGTCCAGATGGCGAGATCGTCGCTCATAAACTCTTATCTGAAAATCCAGAACGCTACAACGACGCGGCAATTTTTGGCATCCGGGAGATGTTAAAAATTCCCTCAGATGCACCCATTCCCACAGAACAAATTGCGGCAGTCAAGATGGGAACAACAGTAGCGACGAACGCACTGTTAGAGCGTAAAGGCGATCGCACCCTTTTGTTAATCACTAAAGGCTTTCGAGATGCCCTACGGATTGGTTATCAAAACCGTCCAAACATTTTTGCTCGTCACATTGTACTTCCCGAAATGCTCTATGAGCGGGTCATTGAGGTCGAAGAACGCTATAGCGCTCAAGGAGAAGCATTAATTCCAGTTCAGATTAACCAAGCCCTAATTCAATCACTCCAATCAGCATACGATAATGGCATTCGCTCTTGTGCGATCGCCTTTCTGCACGGCTACCGTTACCCCAGCCATGAACAAAAAATTGCGGCACTTGCTCGTGATATAGGTTTCACCCAAATCTCAGTTTCCCACGAAGTCAGCCCGCTCATGAAGCTGGTTAGTCGAGGTGATACCACAGTTGTGGACGCGTACCTATCCCCGATTCTCCGGCGATATGTCGAGCAAGTTGCAGCAGAACTTGGAAAAGATGAGAACACAACCAAGGATGCTTTGCAACCCCCATCCCTGCGTTTGATGTTCATGCAGTCCAACGGCGGATTGATTGAAGCTGACCGATTTCAAGGCAAAGACAGCATTCTATCAGGGCCTGCAGGCGGCATTGTCGGAGCCGTTAAGACCAGTGCCATGGCAGGTTTTGAGCCAATCATCGGCTTTGATATGGGGGGGACATCAACTGATGTTTCACACTTTAACGGGGAGTATGAACGCACCTTTGAGACGGAAGTTGCTGGAGTACGCTTGCGCGCACCAATGATGTCAATTCATACCGTAGCAGCCGGAGGTGGTTCAATTCTCAGCTTCGACGACTACCGTTACCGAGTCGGGCCTGAGTCGGCGGGTGCAGATCCAGGTCCTGCTTGCTACCGTCGGGGGGGACCGTTAACAGTTACTGACTGCAATGTGATGGTTGGCAAGCTTCAAGCTGCCTTCTTCCCTGCTGTGTTTGGCACTGAGGGAAACTTGCCCCTAGACGCTGAGATTGTGCAGCTTTTATTTACTCAATTGGCAGCAGAAATTGGTGAAAAAACCGCAACTCAGTCCACACCAGAACAAGTAGCCGAGGGATTTTTAGCGATCGCAATTGACAAAATGGCTTCTGCGATTAAGAAAATCTCCATCTCCAGAGGCTACGATGTCACGGAATATACGCTGTGCTGCTTTGGCGGTGCAGGTGGACAACATGCCTGTCTGATTGCCGAAGCGCTGGGCATGAAGAGAATTTTCATTCATCCCTATGCTGGAGTACTTTCTGCTTATGGAATTGGTTTAGCCGATGTGCGAATCCTTAAAGAAAAGGCCGTAGAAGTTCAGTTAACAAATGAGGCAGTGCCTACAATCAATCAAATGCTTAGTGTACTCTCGGCCGAAGGGTACACTGAAATGAGGCAACAGGGCATTAACCAGTCTCAAATTCAGGTTCTTTTCAAAGTACATCTACGCTACGCAGGTACGGATTCTGCATTAGTTGTAGATTTTGGCAATCCGGAAACCTTACCCGATGATTCGTACACTCACTGTGCCATTCTACGAGAGCGTTTTGAGCAAGCCTACCATCAACGTTATGGCTTCACGATGCCCGATAAAGCACTGATTGTAGAAGCGGTTTCGGTGGAAGTGGTTGGACAGACCAGGGAATTTAAAGAACCAACCCTTGCTTCTAGCAGAACAGAATCACTCAAATCAATCACAACCACTTTAATCTACACCAAAGGCAGTTGGCACAAGACACCCGTTTATCAACGCCATGATTTGAAACCCGGCGATCGCATCACCGGAACTGCTTTAATCATTGAACAGACAGGAACAAACGTGATTGAGCCGGGATGGTCTGCACAATTAACTGAACAAAATCACCTGATTTTGAGCAAGGATGACAGCCCAACAGCAAAGGATGAAGTAGCATCAAAAGCATCTGTTATTACTTCTTCTTCCTCTACCCCCGACCCCGTTCTCTTAGAGATATTCAACAACCTGGTACGGGCGATTGCAGAGGAAATGGGCATTACGCTGCAAAACACCAGTTACTCGGTCAACATCAAAGAACGGCTCGATTTTTCCTGCGCCATTTTTGATTGCTACGGACAACTCGTTGCCAATGCGCCGCATATTCCAGTCCATTTGGGTTCAATGAGCGAAAGCGTAGGCAGTTTAATTCAAGCCAAAGGTAAGTCCCTCAAACCCGGAGATGCTTATGTGTCTAACAATCCCTATAACGGAGGGACGCATTTGCCAGATGTGACCGTTATTACTCCGGTCTTTGTCCCTGACTCTACCACTGCGCTGTTTTATGTTGCTTCACGGGGACACCATGCCGACATCGGCGGTGTTACACCTGGTTCCATGCCACCCCACAGCACCACGATTGACCAAGAAGGCATCTTACTAGATAACGTGCAGATTGTTGACCAAGGACGTTTCCAAGAAGCAAAGTTACTGGAATTGTTGAATACAGGTGATTATCCAGTCCGCAATCCTACCCAAAATTTGGCCGACCTCCAGGCACAGATTGCCGCCAATGAGCGAGGGTGCTTTGAACTCCACCGCATGGTTGAGCATTACGGACTCTCCACTGTGCAAGCCTATATGCAGCACGTTCAAGATAATGCAGAAGAATCGGTGCGACGGGTGATGGATGTGCTTAAAGATGGTAGCTTTACGTATTTAATGGATGATGGCAGTGAGATTTGCGTCAAGATTACGATCAATCATCACAACCGTTCTGCTTGCGTTGATTTCACAGGTACTTCAGTGCAGCAATCGACTAATTTGAATGCACCTTTGGCAATTTGCAAAGCGGTTGTGCTTTATGTGTTTCGGACATTGGTTGAGGATGATATTCCTCTGAATGCAGGTTGCTTGAAGCCATTAGAGATCATTATTCCAGAAGGCTGTTTGCTCAATCCGCGCTATCCGGCTGCTGTTGTTGCAGGCAATGTGGAAACGTCACAAGCGATCGCCAATGCCTTATATGGTGCGCTCGGTGTAATGGCCGCGTCTCAAGGCACGATGAATAATTTTACTTTTGGCAATGAGCAACACCAGTATTATGAAACGATTTGTGGGGGTTCTGGGGCTGGCGCAGATTTTGACGGGACTGACGCGGTTCAGACCCATATGACTAACTCACGACTAACTGATCCAGAGGTATTAGAGTGGCGGTTTCCCGTTTTAGTTGAAGAGTTTGCAATCCGTCCCAACAGTGGTGGTAATGGAAAACATAGGGGTGGCAATGGGGTAATTCGCCGAATTCAATTCCTCCGCAGCATGAGTGCGGCGATTTTATCGGGTCATCGAGTAATTCCACCGTTTGGCTTAGGGGGTGGCGAATCAGGGGTGAGTGGACGTAATTATGTTGTGCGTCGTGATGGGGCAATCGAACCTCTCGAAAGCTGTGCAGAAGTTCAAATGCATCCGGGTGATGTCTTTGTGATTGAAACGCCTGGAGGCGGAGGCTTTGGTTAGATTTCTTGCTCAATTTAGGGAATAGGAAAGAATGAAGAATTAAGAAGTTAGAATGCAGAATTGAATTCTTAATTCTTCATTTTCAAAGGAAGAGGTAATTGTCAATTAAACATTTATTAATTATCAATTACTGAAGTCAACATCTTTAGGAGATATATAATGTCAATTCCTACTAGTCCTTCTGAAATCCGTCAGCTTTGTCGAACTGGCCAATTAAAGGCTCCTACCCCTGGAATGGCACCAGGGTTTGTCCAAGCCAACTTAGTTGTCTTGCCCTATGAGCTAGCGTTTGACTTTATGCTCTTTTGCCAACGAAATCCTAAGCCTTGTCCTATCCTTGATGTTACAGAGGTGGGAGATGCTGAACCTAAACTGATTGCTCCTGGTGCTGATATTAGAACGGATCTGCCGCGCTACAGGATTTTTCGATACGGTGAGTTGGTCGAGGAAACAACGGATATTAGACCATTTTGGAGAGAGGATTTAGTCGCTTTTCTGATTGGCTGCTCTTTCTCTTTTGAGAATGCCATGCTCAACGTCGGGCTACCTGTGCGGCATATCGAAGAGGGAAAAAATGTGCCGATGTACAAGACAAATATTAACTGCATCTCGACGAAGCGCTTTTCCGGTTCCTTAGTGGTTTCCATGCGTCCTCTTCTACCAATTCAAGTGGTTCGTGCTGTTGAAGTTACTAGTCGCTATTACAAAGCACATGGGGCTCCCATTCATATTGGCAGTCCAGATGCGATCGGCATCAGCACGCTAGAAAACTTGGATTATGGAGATGCTGTCACGTTCCATGATGGCGAAGTTCCTGTTTTTTGGGCGTGCGGAGTGACAACTCAAACGGCAATTGTTCAAGCAAAGCCTGAATTCGCAATTACCCACGCTCCTGGACATATGTTTGTTAGTGACTTGAAGGATGAAGATTTAACCTAAGATGGATAGGCGTTGCATATTGAGAATTACTTCCCTGATGCTCCAAGAAGGTAAGGGCATCGCTATGTCGAATATAGGGCGGTTAACCGTTTCCTATCCACCTATTCACAAAGACAGAAAGCGGGTGATGGGACTCGAACCCACGACATTCAGCTTGGGAAGCTGACGTTCTACCACTGAACTACACCCGCCTATTGGTTTTAGGTAAATGTCATCCTCAATTATAGTTAAAATTGG
>JBAUJE010000128.1:0-5369 GCA_049683475.1 Coleofasciculaceae cyanobacterium
CGACTGGGTCTGGTTCGACAGTGCGCCGCGCCTGCCGAATGGTGGCAATGTGGTCGATATTAACGCCAAGGGTAAGCACTTGCCTTCCACTCCTGAACTCGCGCGAGTCTACAACCCCTTATCTTAATACGGGAGGCAGGGGACAAAGAGTAAAATAGATCGAAAGAATTTTGGTGAGCCGCGATGATTTCGCCACTACAAACATCCGATCAACAAAATGTTATTTATCCTGACAGCGATGGTCAGCCGATGGCAGATAATACCAAGCAGTTTCGTTGGATCATGCTGATTGAGCAGAACCTAGAAGCATGGTTTGCAGATGATCCGGATGTTTTCATCGCGGGAGATTTGCTCTGGTATCCTGTCGAAGGATTTCCTAAAATACGGCAAGCCCCAGATGCAATGGTGGTGTTTGGTAGACCGAAAGGGGATAGAGGTTCTTATCAGCAATGGAAAGAGGAGAATATTGCGCCGCAAGTGGTATTTGAGATACGTTCTCCAGGTAACAGCCAAACTGAACTGGATAAGAAACTGCTATTCTATGAACGCTATGGTGTTGAAGAATATTATTTATATGACCCTGATCGCAACGACTTGAGTGGTTGGATGCGTCGGGAAGGGAGACTTATACCAATTGATCCTATTGCTAACTGGGTTAGTCCCCGTTTATCGATTCGCTTTGACTGGTCAGAAACTGGGCTACAACTCTACTTACCGAATGGGGTAGCGTTTACCACATTAGAACAAGAACGACAACGGGCTGAGCAAGAGCGACAACGGGCTGAACAAGAGCGACAACGGGCTGAACAGGCTGAACAGCGAGCGGCTAAATTGGCTGAACGACTCCGAGCAATGGGTGTTGATCCAGACTCAATTTAGTTCAATCACCTGGTATCATACCAATTTCATTTATGTCAGCTATAGAGCTGATGACGCAAAGAAACGGGGACGCAAAGACGCGGAGATTGATGTGTAGCAAGCATTTAGGAAAATGGTATAGATAATGGGACATGAATAATTCAACAGACTTTTCTCTGAAACGTCCCGACTATTCCGTTAAGCGCCTCACACCACAAGATGCAGATGTTCTTCAGCGACTATACGAGCAATGTAGGGAGTTCTTCATCTTGACAGACGGGCTAGCACCTTCACCGACGGCGGCTTGTGAAGAATTTTACGACGTGCCGGAAGGAAAAACACCAGAGGACGTTTACATCTTTGGATTATTTGATGTACACAACAACTTGTTAGGTGCGATCGCAGGAGTTCGTTATTATCCTGATCGCCAGACTTGGTGGATAGGGCTGATGATGCTTGCTCCTGAACAGAGAGGTCAATGTTTGGGAGCAGATTTTTACAGAGCATTTGAGCGTTGGGTAGCAGCGCAGGGAATATCCCAAATATCTCTGGTTGCGCTCAAAGTCAACAAGCCAGGATTGCAGTTCTGGGAGAGAATGGGATTCGAGGTGATTCGCAAAATCCCCTCACGACAGTACAAAGCCAAAACACACGAGGTTTATGTATTGAGCCGCGCGATTGATGGAGTTGGTTAAGCTGCAAACCAAACGCGAACTAACATAAAATGGGCAGAGCAACAATTCTCGATCCGGCGGAAAGCTATACTTTTAGCAAATATGCAGAATTGTCGTTTGACACGGCTGACATTCTGGCAGAGTTTGGCGTGACGCTCAAAAATACTCCACTTCAACTACCGTAACAATTGCCCATTGACCCAGAACCGCTGAGAATTGAACTACAAGAAAATTTGACCTTGGTAGACCCATCCTCAGAAATCGCTCGACGAGAAGCGTTAATTTTTCCGATTCTTAAAACCGTATGTAAGTTTATCCAAGCACCACTCAAAATTGAATATTCAGTGCGTGTCAACTCTTGGCTTAGAGGTAATTTTGACTATTTTATTCCCACACCTCAAAGTCTACTGGTAATTGAAGCTAAAAATGCTGACCTAGCTAGGGGTTTCACCCAGCTTGCTGTTGAACTCATTGCTCTTGACCAATGGAGTGACTCAACGACTCCCATTCTTTATGGTACTGTCACCACGGGGGATACTTGGAAGTTTGGGTTATTTGATCGTCAAGATAAGAAGGTTTACAAAGACATCAATACTTATGCAGTTCCTAGTGACCTGAATTTGGTGCTTTCTGCTCTGTTGGGCATCACGATGAATACACCCAGCACAAGCCTTGGTTAGGTGTTGATCGCAGTGGCGATCGCTAATCAGTAATCCTTATCTTTATCTTAATAGCATTTATCGTTTATTTTTTATTTAAAAACCAGTCAATAATAGATTGCATAGCAATATCTGGTATCCAATCAAAGTAGGCTTTAAGCATTAAACACCCCTCTTGTATTAATAAGTGCTGTTTGAGGCTGTCGAGATATTCGTATAACTCATTTTTACTTAGTTCTTCTGTATATTTTTGGGCAGCCTTATAGAATGCTTGCTCATAAATCGGTATGTTGTCATTAAGAACTTGCTCTCGCCACTGCTTTAAAGTCGTTAGATCGTGAGTTGGTAGTATGGAATCGACGAAAACATTGAAATAAAATTTTTCTAGCTCTACTCTTTCTTGTGGATTATGTAGTTTAGCTTGGAGCAACAATTGTACTAACTCACGTTCCTGAGAAAGTTCAATTACTTTATTTTCACGATAGAGGTGAGGTAGTATTAAACCAACGTTGCAGGCTTTAAGTGGCACTTTTTTAAGAATCTCTTTTTGTTCAGTTAAACTCAAACCTTGAGCTTGACAAGTAGTAAGCAACTTTTTTGTTTGCTCTGGCTGAATATAAGTTTCTACTACTTTGATAGCAATATGTTTTAATTGCTCTGAGCTTAACTCCCAGTTTAGGCAATCGTCAAACAAGTTTTGTCTGTATTGAGATTCAGCGCAGTCATTCATTATAGATAGCGCCCGGTTAAAAATATTCTTTTTGAGTTCATCTGTAGGAGCTAGTTTTTCAAAGGGTAGCTGTAAATGAACTTTCAATTCCCATGCGAGTTGTTGTAGTTTCCAACTATCGTTATTTGTAAATTCCTCAACAACACTAGGGGTTGTTACTAAAACTTTCAAATCTTCATCTATGAATTTCTGTTTAATCCAGCCATCGCACAGATAATGTAATAGATCACCTTTTATCCAATCACAGCGTTTGTTATCTCGGCAACAGCGTGTCAAGGTTGCGGCATACTCTGGTGAAGGAGAAAGGGTTTCTACTACATCTTGGGCTTCAAGAGCTTGCCATGCTGAACTTTTTTCAAGGAATTTTTGTCTTATATTGTCTTCTTTAGCTATGATTGGTAGCCATTTTGACACCACTTTTGTTGGAAAAGTTTTTCCTACTGCTCTGTCAAGAAAAACTACATTATCTTGTGAGTTTTCGTAGAGTATATTAGCTAGTTCGTCCCAGGTACTCCAATCTATAGTCTCTTGCTGGAAATCAGGAAAGATGAATTGTAATTTAGGTTCTTTACTTTCAAACCATTTATAAGTATTTTTTAAATCAGAATAGCTAAGTCTTTCATCTAATTGTTGATTATTGTCAATAATTGCAGCCAGTAACTCTCGTGCTTCTTCAAAAGATGGCGACCACTTGACAAGAAACGCTTCGTAAAAACTATCTTTTTGTGCATTGTTCATCTCTGTTAACCTTGCCAGTTCTGGGAGATTCTTAAGAGCTTTATTATTCTGCGAGAGTAATTTTTTTAGGGACTCGGCTACTTCTGAACTTTTACCTTTGAGCTGCTGATACCATTGGCTTTCCAGAATTGTTGTAGCCTCTACACAAGGAAGCTGAGATGCTAATTTAAATTTGAAAGAGTTATACAGGTGTTGAACTGGACTGTTTACAGAGAAAGTGGCATCGAGTAACAAAAAAGATTCTTTTGCTTCCCTAAATATGTCGTCTGTAGTAAGGTGGGTGGCAAACTTCCATCCTTGTTCCCAATTATGTTGGGATTTATAAGTAATCACTTTCTTGGATAGTATGCGTAGTTCCCTGACAACCTCAGTATTTTCAGTTTCAAGTCGAGGCCATTGAAGCAAATTCATCTCCAGCAATTTTTCAGCTAGGGTTATATTATCTTGGAGTTTCCGCAAAATTGAGATGAGTATGTTGCTTGCAAGATGCTTCCAAATCTGTTGTATTAGCTCACAAATATCTGAATCTTTGACGGTGGTTAATTTTTTTACTAACTGATTCCAGGCAGCAACAAGTCCAAGCTGACAGTCAATGAGTTGAATAATACGCTGCCACTCATTTTTTGTTTCCAATTTTTGTAGCCATTTGTTCCATACTTGCTCTTGCAAGTTTTCCGGTAAAGCTGGAATGAGGCGGACAACTATTTCTGGGTAAGCAGGGTTTTCTAGGGTTCCTGCATCTTCAGTAATTCCATCTAATCTTTTAAGTAGTTCGGGAATTCTCTCTGTTGCATTGGCTACGGGACGAAGTATGTCATTGACGAACTCATTGCCTAATGTATCTTGCTCAACCTGTCCTTCTAATTTTTTAGTACTACGATTAAGCCAAAGAGAGTTGTTAGGTAATTTCCGTATCCGGGGTGAACCGTTGAACTTAATGATTAGTTTCGCCCAGCCACATTTCTCTTCATTTAGACTACCCATTGCTACGCTGACATAATTGCGTAAGTTAGCTGGTAGCAACAGTAAGATGCTTTCTAGGTAAATTGTCGGTGTAATAGCTTCTGAAACACAATCTAAAAGAATTTGCTGCTGGTTGAGTAGTGCTGCTACCGCAGATAAAAGAAAAGGTTGTCCTTGGGAATCAGTTTCTGTTAAGCAGTGTAGTATCTGCTCAACATCCTTATCGAACTTTTGCTGGTCGATGTCTTGTGAAGTATCTTCCTCAAGAAGCGGGATAGCAAGGGGTGGCAAGTTTGTTTCTTGCTGCTGAAAAAGCGGAATAGGTTGTTTTGTAATCCAAGAAAGTAGGCGAAATGTTCGTCCCTGCAACTGCTTGGCGACGAGGTTAATTGGAATCAAAACGTAACGGTACTGGTGAAAAGGTCTATTAAAAATATCCGTCGTAAACTGCCCTTTAGCATCAATGGCATATGTCACTTGTATCAGTACTATATTCTCTTCATGGCAGAAAACACCTATTGCCTTTGTCTGAGAAGTATCATTAGGTGATTCTGCAAACAACAACTCGCAAGTTTTGACTATAGTACTAAGTTGTTCTTGATTCGTTAATTCAGCAGTGCGAGCAACTATTTCGTAAACGTTCCCACGAATAAGCTTACCGTGAATAAATTGGTTAAAGTTTGACGCTTGATTCATGAATTTAACCGAGCCTTTCAGTTGTATCGTCTGTTTTGAAATATTTGAATT
>JBAUJE010000129.1:0-28886 GCA_049683475.1 Coleofasciculaceae cyanobacterium
TCAGCAAAATTTCATTGCTAAAATTCATCAGCATATTAGGAGACAAAGAAAAGATTTTCATTACCGAATTGCCCACCAGTTGGTTAAAAAGCATGACTTAATTGCAGTCGAAGAATTAAACATTCGAGGCCTAGCCAGAACCAAATTAGCAAAGTCAATTCTAGATGCTGCTTGGGGACAATTTATCAACATCTTGGAGACAGTGGCAGTAAAATGCGGTGTCCGAGTTGTAAAAGTAAACCCTCATGGTACTTCTCAGAACTGTTCTGGTTGTGGCGCAAAAGTTCCTAAGACTTTATCTGTTCGCACTCACCAATGCCCGAAGTGTAACTGTGTCTTAGACCGCGACGAGAATGCTGGTCGCAACATCTTAAGTCGGGCATTAAGCGAGGTGGGACTCATCTTGCCAAGCCAGTGCGGTCTTGGGGTCTCCCCAAGTCGAGCAACTGGCGCTGTGCGTGGAGGCTTAGACGTTGGTCAGCCTGAGAAGCGTGAACTTCTAGACGGAGATTGGGTTCAACTCTCTCTCTTTTAGAAGCACCTTCCATAATCTTTGATTTGGGAGGGGAGTATGTCACCAAAGACATTTTTGAAACCAAGGGACTTCGCACCACCGCAGGCTATAAACCCCTCAAAGATTATATTCCTCAACAAGATGCGACAGTTGTTGCGCGACTGAAAACAGCAGGAGCAATTATTCTCGGTAAAACGAATACACCAGAACTAGCAGGTGATTACCAGAGTAACAATGACCTTTTTGGGCATGTTAACAATCTCTGGAACTTAGATTATACGTCTGGCGGGAGTTCTGGTGGTAGTGCTGCTGCTGTTGCCGCGGGTCTTTCCCCTCTCGACTTAGGCAATGATATTGGAGGTTCAATTCGTCAGCCTGCTCATTTCTGCGGTGTTTTTGGTCTAAAACCAACTGATCGCCGAGTACCTACTACAGGTGGTATCCCAGAAGTTCCAAGTATGCCTAAATGTCTTCGTCAAATGCTAACTGTTGGATGTTTTGCCCGAACAGTGGAAGATTTAAAGTTATGCTTTTCTCTCATTGCAGGTGCTGATCCACGACAACCAGACATTCCCCCTGTTCCCTTAGATACTCCATCCGGCAAGGCTTTGCAAAACCTGCGAATTGCTTGGATGGACGGTTGGGATGAGGTTCCTGTTATTTTAGAGATGCAAACTGCCATACAAAAAGCTGTTAATAAACTAGCTCAAGCAGGTGTTCGTCTAGAATATTGGATGCCAGAGTACTTTGATTTAAAAGAAACACTTCGACTTTACTATCGCCTTGCAGGATTTATTAACGTCTATGCTCAACCTAATGACTTTGATGCAGCGAAAAAGGCTTTCCCTTTCCTGTTTCGTGAGGCAACTCAAGGTGATAAAGTTCTCAGAAATTTGAGCAATGCTAGTCATTTCTTACCTACACTGCTCAATCCCACCCTCAAGGGATATTTTGAAGCATTAACAGAACGCGATCGCTTAATTGCTCAGATGGATGAAGCCTTACAACCCTGGGACGCATGGTTATGTCCTGTGGCGATAACTCCAGCATTTACCCACCGTCCTAAAGGTACAGCCATTGAAGTTGATGGTAAAAAAGTACCCTATTTCCTCGCTTCTGGTGCTTATACCATGCCGTTTAATCTGACAGGACATCCCGTTGTGGTAATTCCTATTGGACGAACTCAAACTGGATTACCAATTGGCATGCAAATTGTTGGTAAGCGCTGGCGGGAGATGGAGTTATTAGCGATCGCTCAGCAACTGACTGAAATCATCGGAGGCTTCCAATCCCCACCCGGTTATTGAGTCAGGAGTCGGGAGTTGGGGGAGCAGGGGAGACAAGGGGGACAAGGGAGATTTTCGAGTAATCCTTTTTAATTTTTAATTAACAGGAGATGGAGGAAACATCAACAATTTTCTATTTTCAATTTAACAACTCACAATTTTCTATTTAAACCGAGGGAAGAGAAGGCAAACTTCCACCTAAAGCACCTAAAGGATTTGAACCTGGGTTCAAAAAGCTAAGAGGGTTTCCTCCGGTAGAAGGGGGAAACAAGCCAGCGGTAGGTAAGGATAAATCAGGAATAACTCCTGAACCTGGGGTTAAGAAGTTAGTGAGAGCATCTGCTCCTGCTGTTATTAAATCAGCTCCGCTTTCAGGTGTAAAAGCAAATGGATTAAGGGTTCCGCTACCTAACAAACTATCCGTAGAAGCGGCACCCAGTGGGGAAGTAGCGGCAAAGATTTCTACAGGAATTAATTTAATGTAATCTACCCTTGCATACTCAGATTTATTAACAGTACCTTTTATTGCTAGGTTGCCTCCCTGAGTAAGAGTTTGGCCACTGATGGTACGTTCCGTGAAGTTTTGAGAGCTAGGGGACGCACTACCTAGTTTTTTGTTAAGAGTCCAACTATCTAAAGAGTTACCTTCAAATAGTACTTCTAACTGGGCAGCACCATCACTTTCATCATAGTAGCCGACAACAATATCATAAATTCCTGAAGCAACATTTAACTCCTCGGAAGCTGTTCCTTCGGGGAGTTCTGATTGAAATAGACTAATTAATTGACCTCCTGATGCACTGTTAGATGTTTCAACTAAATAGCAATCTAATATCATATCTTCTGCTTCAAGCATGATGATTGGGTTACTAGCTGGTTCTGGAATAATAGTGTTGCTGGGGTTTGCCATTCCCGGGGTATTGTTAATGAAAAAGTTACTGTCTTTAGGAGGTGGAATATCTAAAATTACTGAATTGCTTTCTGTATTAATCTCAAAAGATTCAGCTACAATTTCTCCAGTCTTAAATTGATTCAAAACAGTTGGTTCGTCTATCAGGAGCTTGAAGTTTTGTGATTTTGGGGATGCATTTTCCATATGATAATTACCTTATATATTTAACCTATAAAATTTATTTTCCTGGATAAAAACCAGAACTAATCGTTGTTATTAGCTTAAAAGTTGAAAATTAACTTTTATGGGTAGCTAGATCTACTCACCAAACTTTTATAAATCTGACGTTAAACCGAGAAAGTGAATTTTTTAGGTTAAAAATAGAGAATTAATAGAGAAAACAGGTTTTAGAAGAGAAATTAAAGCAAAATTTAACTTTCAATCGTAAGAAGTCTCCCACTTCCTTTGCTGGGATGAAAGCCCCTATGTCCACACTCTCTGTGCAAAAGCTCTGCAAACGTAGCAGGAGTGGGGACTCAAGGAGACAGGGAAGAATTTTCATCAACATTCTATCTGTCTCTCTTGTCTCCCTTATCCCAAGCTTGCCAAGTCTCCTGCCATAAAAGGACTGGCGAAGGTATCACTCTCTTGCCAGTTAATGAGATTGCTGTTGCCAAAGGTAAGGGCAGTTGTGGCTGGAGTACTGAGATTACCGTTAACTGCCCCGTCGCTAACTACAAACTCGATAATGCGTGTCGTAGGATTAGGCGTAGCGGCATTATTTTCATAGGTGATGCTACGGAGAACCTGCTGGTAATTTTCTAATGTGTCTTGACCACTTAGGGAGAGAAGACCTGTACCCCGGTTGTAATTGGCAACAATATTTGTCGCCGTGGTGTCAGCTACCAGGAATTCATTAATACCATTGAGAGGATTCGTGATACTGACTGTTGCCATTAACAAATTAGAGTGGTTGGGATCAGTTATAGTCAGGTCGTTATCGACAATAGCAACCGGAGTCTCGCCAAAATTAACAGCAAAATCAACTCCTACCCCACCACCGTTAAGGTCTAACTCTGGGCTAGCATTGCCGAAAACCACGTAGCTAGAGCCTGTATTGCCATCTGTGCCGTTTGCGCCAATAATTAGATCATCGAAGCCATCGCTATTAAGGTCACCCGCTGCACTGACAGAAACACCTGAGCGATCACCTTCAGCAAAACCTTCCAAGAGAAAACCGTTGCTGCCATCTAAAGCTGAGAGGTCAAGGTTGGCATCCCAACCACTAGCTCGACCAAAGACGAGATAGCTCTCTCCTGCCTCAGCATTAGCTCCGTAGGCTCCAACAATCAGGTCATCAATGCCATCACCGTTGACATCTCCTGCACTACTAACAGAGATGCCCAAACGGTCGTTTTCCGCTAAACCACTGACAACAAAGCCGTTGCTACCGTCTAATGAGGAAAGGTCAAAGTTGTCAGAGAAGCCATTGACCCGACCAAAGACAACGTAACTCGAACCAGTAGAACCTTCTTCTCCAGCTGCTCCGATAATTACATCATCAATGCCATCACCATTGATGTCTCCTGCTCCACTGACTGAGCTACCTAAACGGTCACCTCCTGCAATACCATTGAGGGTAAAACCATTACTACCATCCAAGGTTGAAGGGTCAAAACTGGCAGCAAATCCACCCAATTTACCAAAGAGTACGTAGCTTTGCCCTGCATTACCATTAGCCTCAGGTGCTCCAAAAATTAGGTCATCAATGCCATCACCGTTGATGTCTCCTGCTCCACTGACAGCTAAACCTAAACCGTCTTCAGCTGCAATACCATTAATCACAAAACCCTGGCTGCCATTCCCCTCATTACTAGCTAAAAGAGAGGACATGTCAAAGCTGGCAGCAAATACCCCCGACTTACCAAAGAGTACGTAGCTTTGCCCTGCATTACCGTTAGCCTGAGATGCCCCAATAATCAAATCATCAATACCATCGCCGTTAACATCTCCAGCGCTACTAACGGAGATACCTGAGGCATCATCTGCCTCAATACCATTGATTTTGAAGCCTTTGCTACCGTCTAGGGAGGAGAGGTTTAGGTTTGCAGAAAAACCCTGGGAGGTACCGAAAATTACGTAGCTTTGTCCTGTACTATCAGCTCCTGGTGCGCCAATAATCAGGTCATCAATGCCATCGCCGTTGATATCACCAGCATCGCTCAGAGAGCGACCGGAGTAGTTATTGGCAGCAATCCCTCTGAGAGTGAAGCCGCTGTTACTATCGAGTTGGGATAGGTCAAAGCTAGGGGGAAATTCTTCTGGGCTGCCAAAAATTAGGTAACTTTCCCCTGCATTGCTGTTAGCTCCTGGTGCGCCGATAATTAGGTCTTCGATCCCGTCGCCGTTGATGTCTCCTGCTCTGCTCACAGCCAGACCTAAGCGATCGCCAGCCTCAATACCTTCTAGAACAAAACCGTTGTTGCCATTTAGGGAGGAAAGGTTAAAAGCAGAGCCATTACCAATAAATGAAACAGTTGTGGTAACTACTCCACTTTCGCTGCTGTTGGCTTCCACGTCCTGAACTATAAACTCAATGGTGCGAGCCGTAGTGTTAGGGGTAGCAGCGGTATTGTTGTAGGTAATGCTGCGCAAGACTTGCTGATAATTTTCTAGACTGTCTTCTCCGCTAAGGCTAAGGATGCCGGTTTCGGGATCGTAGCTGCTGGCAATATTGCCAGTACCCTTAGTGTCAACAGTCAGAAATTCAGCTTCACCATCTAAGGGATTAGTAATTTTGACCGTAGCAGAACGAATAGAGGTGGAGTTGGGATCGCTGATGGTTAGGTTGGTACTATCAACTAGGGAAACAGCAACTCCACTGCTCACAAAATTGGTGGTGAAATTATCGTCACTCCCTTCACCGTTTAGATCCAAGACTGGGGGAGCGTTACCGAAGACTACATAAGTTTGACCAGTATTATCATTAGTTAGAGGCGCACCGATAATTAAGTCATCAAGACCATCATCATTGATATCTCCTGCTCCGCTCACGGAAAAGCCGGAACGGCTTGAAAGTGCAGCTCCATTAAGAACGAAGCCTTGGCTCTCTTCTAAGTTAGAAAGGTTAAGGTTGGCGGGGAAACCATTAGTATTGCCGAAAACTACATAGGTTTGACCAGAATTTCCGTTAGCTAAGGGTACACCAATAATTAGGTCATCAACGTCATCGCCGTTAATATCCCCCGCCTCACTGATCGAAAAACCAGAAGGAGCAAGCAAATTAAGGCGGTTGAGCCGGAAGCCGTTGCTGCCATTCAGGGTGGACAGGTTAAAGTTAGCAGGGAAGCCGTTGGTATTACCAAATACTACGAAGGTATCCCCAGACAAACCTGTTGGCTCAGGTGTTCCTAAAATCAAGTCATCAATGCCATCACCGTTAATGTCTCCTGCGGCACTGACGGAGAAGCCTGGTTGTTCAAAAAGAAAGCGGCTGAGGCGAAAACCATTACTGCCATTTAGGGTAGATAGCTCGAATTCTTCGGGAAATCCACCGGCTTTACCGAAGACGACATAACTTTCCCCGGCACCACCATCGGTTCGGAATGTGCCAACGATTAAGTCATCGAAGCCGTCGCCGTTAATATCTCCTGCTCCATCAACTGAGACACCTGAGTAATTATCTTCTTCGACGCCTCTTAGAATAAAGCCGTTGCTTCCGTTTAAGTCAGATAGGTTTAGGCTGGGACTCAGATTGCTGGCTTGACCAAAGACTATGTAGGTTTCCCCAGAATCGCTGCCATTGGGATCAGCCCCAGGTGCGCCGATAATTAGATCGTCAAAACCATCATCGTTAATGTCTCCGGCACTACTGACGGAAATACCTGAGCGATCGCCTCCATCAATACCTTCGAGGAGAAAGCCTTTACTACCATTGAGTTGAGAGATATTAAGGCTGGCAGAGAAACCATTGGAACGACCAAAAATCAGATAAGTTTCACCGCTATTACCATCAGCTCCGTCTGCACCAATAACCAGGTCATCAAGGCCATCACCGTTAAAATCTCCGGCACCACTGACAGAGCGACCGAAAAAGTCGTTTTCATCAATGCCGTTGATGACAAAACCATTATTACCGTTAAGACCAGAAAAGTTAAGGTTGGTAGGAAAGCCACCAGAACGACCAAAGATTACATAGGTCTGACCTGTATTGTTATTAACGCCAGGAGCAGCAATAATGAGGTCATTGATACCATCGCCGTTAACATCTCCAGCACTACTGACGGAGCGACCTGAATAGTCATTAGTGGTAATACCATTGAGGAGAAAGCCATTGCTACCGTCAAGTTCTGAGAGATTAAAAGATGCATTTACCATGCTAAGTTCCCTGATGATTGATAACAGTTTTCATTTAGATGAGATATGAGCTTGTTTGTTTAAAGGAAGAGGACTAAAAACAGGGAGAGGAAGGCAGAATGTCTTGATTTATAAGGGTTACTGATTCGCTCAAGAATTTCCCGTTATACTCAGCTGGCTCATAGCAAGAGTCGTTAAGCACTTTACTTATCTAAAAAGCACGATGCATTTTCTGCTCACCTATACTCTGGCGAGGGACAAAGTTCTTTAGTATTTTGCTTAATAATTAGTGTTTGACAACGAGAAATAGTCTTCTAAGCTTTTAGTAACTCATTGAGCAATTAGCCTTAACTGTTGGAGACTAATCGGCTCAGGATTCTTGAGCAGTTCTTTACTTACAGAAGATTAAATATCTGAGCAGTTTTAGAGGCTTTAATTATTTCATTTTTAGAAAATTTTTCAGTAGGTGCGAATTGGTACTCCATATTAAGGCACCAACAGAGAAGAATTATAGTAAAAATTTTTACAGCTTTTCTAAATTAGCTGATCTGTAATAAATAATTAAGGTTAATTACTGGTTTATTAATTAGTAAATTGCTAGTTAACGACAATTTCAATACGACGATTGCGTTGCTTTTGTGTATCACTATCATTGGTGGCTAGAGGTTGAGTTTCTCCATAGCCAACAGCTAACCAATGGTAGCTATCACCTAAAGTTCTGGCTAAATACTGCTCAACCGCCTTGGCTTGGTTAAATGAAAGTTGTCGGTTGTAATTCGCTTCGCCTGTATTGTCAGTGTAGGCAGCAATAAGGATTGTCGAACCTTGCAACCCACGTAGATCGGCGACAATTTCGTTGAGGATTAAGCCAGCATCCTGGTGCAAAATACTGTTGTCTTTTTCAAAGAGCAAGTCGCTAGGCAAAGTACTCTTCCATTTGCCGTCTGGGGCTAAAACACCTGTTGAGCCAGAAATCCGACTAGCGCTAGTCAGATTAGATGGGAAATTGATATTTGCAGACTGCTCCTCTTGTAGTTGATGAGATATTGTTCGCAGCCGCTCTTCTAAGTCTGCGTTAGGACGTTCAATATCTAGATGAGCTTCTAGATAGGCAATGCCCTCTTTCAGTCTCTGTTGCTGCGCCTGCAACTGTTTTAGCTCAGCTTGCAACTGCTGTCTTTCTACTGCTGTTAACTGCACTGGTTGCTGACCAGTATCTAAAGCAGGCTGGGAACCGGAATTGACAGGAGTAATTACTCTTTTATTTTCAAAACCGTCCAGACGCTCCATAATTTTCAGCAGTAGAGGCTTTTCTGGACTTGGATTGGGAGAGAAGTGGGCAAGAACAATACCCAAAATTATGGCTAACCCCCCCCCTACTCCTAGGAGTAGGAGCCGGAAAATTAATATTAGTAACCACGGACTTCTACCACTTGATTGGGCAGGGGAAGCCTTAGGGGCTGAATTCGCTGATTGGGTCACTGAAATTTTCCTGAATTTTCCTGAATTTTACCCAGAACCTAGAAGAATAACAAAGATTAGGTAGAGATTATTTACGACCTTATGCTATATCCAAAACAATATACAATACCATATAGATCAAAGCATTTATTATCAAAATTCGTAAAGCCAAAGTGAAAATTTTCGTAAAAGATTGACCGAGCTGAAGTTTTGATCTCGCCATAGATAGTAAAATCAAAAAATGCCACTGTAAATTCCAGGGCGTTGCTCCTCACACGCAGAACGCCGTTTATCATAAACTCACTCTCTAATGCTGAAAAGAATATTTTTGTTTTGGGGATGGTTAGGTTTGCGACCATCCATACTACTATTATTAGTCGCCTTACTGTGGATGGTAGATTGCATACCTGCCCAAGCCGAATGGTCAGATATACCTCTCAACGCCAGCCCTTCATCAGCAAGTCCTGCCCAGTCTTCAAAAGTTGAAGTGCCTGAAACAATAGACACCAATATGATCGAACAAGGAGTGCAGACAGATCCCCTAGCTAGTCCCCATCCCATCCCCTGGAATTGGGTATTAAACACCCAGGCTGAACTTAGTCGCAAAGATAGTCCTGGATTAAGTTACTATCGCAGTCAGTCTCTGGTTTCTCCGGATGGTAAGTATGCTGCCTACAGCCGTATTCAGATGCAAGGACAGCCGGAAGTATACCGCAGCCGTGTCACTAGCGTCATGTTTGTCGAAAACTTACTTACCGGAGATTTGCGGACAATAACTCCCTCTTCTCCCTTGACGGATCAGCCCTTAGTCACTGATCAAGAAGCTAATCTACCGGGGACAATCGCTATTTTAATGCCTGTTTCCTGGTCAGAGTCTGGCGAACGGGTTTTAGCGCGGCAGTTTGAAGGAATATTTAGTACTTCTGATGCTTCTGATTTTGCGGTAATTTGGGATCGGCAGCAAAATAGTGTCACGACCGTAGCACCTGAGCGTGTAGATTATACTAACGCAGTTTTACTGGGCTGGAGTCAAGCTAACCCAGAACAAGTCATCTTTCGAGCTGGCATTTTAGGTGATGAGAACTGGCCAATGTTAGCGGTTGCTCCCAACGGTCAAACAGCCCTTGCCCTTGAAGAAAAACCAATCATTTATGGTCAATTTGTCAATCAGGTCTGGACAGGACCTCAGGCACGCTGGTAAGAGAGTAAGGGCTTGGGACACATCCCTTTAGTTGCTGTATTAGCAATTGACTTCTCCATCAACAAATTGGACGCTCTCCGGCATTAACTGCATGAATATACTCACTACCACTAGCCGGCCATCCTCGTTTATAAGAGGCTTCCTCTGGCTTACCCCAACCTAGCTGCAAGATAATTTCTAAAAAGTGCGAGTTACCGTGTCTGGATAAATTCACCCACTCTGTTTTGTAGAGAATTACACTCACATCCTGGGCAATAATCTGGCGATATTCTTTACCGTTGTTAACACTTAAGTATAAGTCCATGTCCTCAGTGACACTATGCCAAAAATTCAATGTTGAATCCTTGGCTGTATTGAGGACTTTTAAGTCATCGGGAAGGGCTGCTAGTTGTTCGTGAACAGCAGGATAATGCAATGTCTTTCCTTTTATAATGAGCTGCCGCCAAACAATTCCTGAGACTTGATGCTGCCTTTGGTAGTGGTGAATAGCTGCTTTGAAGTCTCGGTAGGCAGTGAATTTTTGAATGCCATCTGGTTTGAGGAATCTGTCAATCAAAGGGTTGCCAGAAACTGAAACTTGTAGATTGAGACGCTGTCCGTTCAGGCAAGCGCGACGCTCATCTGCCAGAATGGTGATTAGCTCTTCTGTGCTGTAGACCTTTGACATCAGCACACTCATTGTGTTTACTTTACCAGGTTAGCGCTTGATATGCTCCCTCGCTAGGGGTCTGTCAAGTTGAAATTGACGGGTTGATATAAAGAGATGGGGGAGCAGGGGGAGTAGGGAGAGAGATTTTGTTGAATTAACAATTTTCTATTAACAATCTTCCATGTCCCATTCACTCTTCGCTGAGTTCACTATTAATTTCGTTGAAGCTGCGCCGCTTAAGTTCGACTGATTCGGAACGAGGTAGTAAATCGAAGACTTCCCTAAACACGTCATCGACCTTTTCATAAGACACTTGTCCCATCTCGTTGAGGACAACTTTACCCTTTTGATCAATTAGAACTGTCTGGGGCACTAATCCTTCGTAATAATATCCTGGCTCTATAGGTTTATAGCTAGATTTGCTGGGTATACTATCAATATTGATGGGAATAAAACTAGCGGCCCGTCCATAGGGAGCCTGTAATTGCGAGATAACTGTAGAAAATTTCTTGCAATCGCTACTGTCCTCGACGTAAAACACTAATAGGGCTGGTTTGTTACGTGGAAGTGTCTCTGCTAGAGTCATGCGCGGTGGAACTAAGGAACCGTTACCGCTATAAAGGGCAAAGATATTACCATCATACCTATCATCATTGAGTCCCGCTAAAGCTGGTGGTGTATTAAATACTAGTAGAGAGATGAAGACAACAACCAGGCTTAGTAGGCAGAGGGAAACCAGACGCTGACCTTTAAAAAGAGTTGTTGTAATTTTGATCGGAAATTTTGACGAGTGCAAGCTCATATTTAAGATAAGTATAAAATTTGCCAGTACTATGTTTTTTACAGACAGTGCAATTCAGAGCCAACCGGCAGTTTGTAGCTGGCTTAATAACAATATCATTAAGAGTTCCCTATTTCCGGACTCGTTCAAGAATTATATTCTATCTTTTAGCTTATAAATACTCTATGCAATTAAAAGACTATTTAAATTTTCTTCATCGAGCAAGATCAGCCGATTGGGAAAGAGAAAAAAGTTAAATCTCAGGGTGAAAAATTGCCAGTAGCTGACATTGCAAAACATCTTGCTCAAATGCCTGGGGATTGGTTGGAAGAGCTGCATCAAGCATCTATCAAATTAAACACCAGGCAAACTCTCAAGCTAATTGAGCAAATTCCAGAGAAAAATTCTCTACTGGCTCTAGCCCTAGCTAACTGGGCATACGAATTTCGGTTTGACAAGATTACTCAATTATGTGAACAAGGCTTAGTTTAAAATCTAATTTAAAATTGGTGGTATAGATTATATTACTAAACCTTAGATTATAGAGGAAAACTTCACTGTTTCTCAACATCAGGAAAGGGAGCAAAGCTTGTAATTGAATTACCAATTAGTCATTCAGTTTAAACTTATCTTGGTCAGTTTCACTATATAATTGCGTCTGATAAACTCTGTAAACAGCAACTAGAGATAAGAAGCCAAGGAAAACCTGAAGGTTCGGCATTTACTAGTGAAGCAGAATTTGAAGCCATTACAAAATACTTTCAACCTCCCACATCTGAAGAGGAATTCAATATCAAGACATATTAGAAGACTCGTGCTGAGTTGGAAATAGATTTGCAGGGTTTTTCTGATTGGGTGACAGAAGTTAGTAAATTATATTTGACTTCAATGATGGAATTGGAAATAGTAGAAAGGTTTAAAGAATTAGCTACTGCAAATCAACAACTACAAATAGATCAAAATAAGTTTCAAAGCGAAAAAATTCGTAGACTAGGACAAATGATAGCAGGTATTGCCCATGAAATTAACGGACCTATTGGTTTTATATCTGCTAACCTTCCCTATACTGATGCATATGCCCAGGACTTAATCTCATTAATCAATGTCTACCAGAAAACATATCCAAATCCTACACCAGAAATTGAGAAGTTAATTGAAGATATTGATTTAGATTTCCTAGTAGAGGATTGGTTAAAACAGATTAAATTAATGCAGCTAGGGGCCAATCGCGTAAGAGAAGTTGTTGGATCAATGCGCCAATTTTCCTATTTAAATGAATCAGAAATGAAAACAGTATACATTCATGATGGTATTGAGAGTACTCTTGTTATTTTGCAGCATCTACTAAAAGTAAAGGAAGATCACCCAAAGATTAAGGTAATTAAAAAATATGGTCAGCTACCCCTTGTTACCTGTTATCCATCTCCGTTAAATCAGGTGTTTAGGAATTTACTCAGTAATGCTATTGATGCCTTAGAAGGTCAACCTTCTCCACGAGAAATCATCGTTAGCACTTCAGTTAATAATGAGAATAATTCATCTATTCTCATGCGGATTGCTGATAATGGTTGTGGGATTAGCCCAGAAGTGCAACAGAAGATATTCGATCCTTTTTTTACTACCAAACCCATAGGAAAAGGCACTGGGTTAGGACTATCAATTAGCTATCAGATTGTGGTAGAAAAACACGGTGGTCAAATCAGTTGTGTTTCTGAACCAGGAAAAGGTACGGAGTTTACTATTGAGATTCCTGTTGAAGTGAAATCAGCTAGAGGTAAATAAACCAAAAAGATGAAACTACATGAGTAACAGGTCAACTACCCCTAGCCTAATCTTTCACGCAGCAGAAACCTCAGCCGTCTCTTGAGCAAACATCAAATAGTAACCATCCGGATCTTTCAGACCAAATTCCTTCATCTCATAGAAAGTAACTTGCGGCTCGCTAACCGGATATCCCCGCTTCTTGAGATAAGAATGCAACTCCTCTAGATCATCCGGGTAGAAGTAAAAAGTAGCATACTTCCTATAATTGCTTGCCTCAAGCTTCTCCAGCATCAACTCCACTTCCTCAAACTGGAGAAAAGCCCAACAAATCTCACCTTCAGGTTCGTAGGTGTCTTTCACCTCGAAGTTGAGCGCATCCCGATAAAACTCGATACTTTTAGCAACATCCGCCACGCTGAGAATTGGCACCAGGTTCTTAAGCTTCATCAGCAGTACCTCCGGTTTCAGTGGATAGTCATATAGTACGCATGTACTAAAAGCTTGTCAATATGCTGATCCAAAAGTGGCGGTTGAAACCGCATCTATACAAACAAAACCTGCCTGTGCAGGTTTCAAATTACAGATTTTGAATGACCTCAGAATTCCATTCTGGGAGCTTAGTTTAATCCAGAAGCAATTCGCGCCTCAAAACACTCATCACCTCACCCGGATTTGAGGTTGGTTGCAAAGGACTCCATTGGTCAACCCTTGCATATCCCAACGCATAAAGGGTGTGAATTGTATTCTTTACCGCTTCAGGGGCACCAATAAGCAAATGCTTGATGGGTTTCCTCTTAGAGTTGGGTTCAGTAGTAGAAGTGCGGCGAGGGATGGGAATGTCTGGATTTTCGCAGGGGTTAGGTAGAAATACTTGAGCCATAAGTCAATGTTGAAAATATTATGATTGAAAGCTTATGAAGGTTTTCGATGCTTGTCAACCAAAAGTTTCAGTATTTTACAAGCCATTTACGACGACAGCGGTCAAAGCTTATGAAATCAATCAACTCATAACCAGAATAGGATGGTGCAAAGCGTATGAAGTTGTAAAAATGCCACGACAGAGAGGCGTACCATTCGACCGTGACGAACTAAAGGAACGTACAGCATTCTCAGTTACACCATCAGCCCTTAAAGGTTTGGATCAACTGGTAGAAGAAAATGGTTGCAAATCTAGGTCAGATTTAGTTGAAAAAATTGGTAGACGAGAAATTCCCATTGGGGGTATACAACTTCCTCCAGAGGACAGTGAAGCGCTGGGAAAGCCTTAAACCAATTAATTTCTCTCGCCCAGGATGAAATGAAAGGGCGAGGGTTATTTCGTGGTAGAAAAGCAAAAGGCGATCGCATCGGCCACCTTCAGCAACAGATTGAAACCTGGCGGGGATTATTGTCTCAATTTCAGTAGTTAAATCTTCCTCTTCAGCTATTTTGTAATACCCCAGTGGCGATCGCAGCCAAAATAGCCGCACCAAAAATTAAGCGATACCAAACAAATATCCAGATACCATGCTTTTTCAGATAGTCGAGCATCCAGGCGATCGCAGCATAAGAAAATATAGCTGACGAAATCACTCCCACAATTAAGGGTAGAACTCCTGCATCTCCAAAACCATCTTGGACTAAACCGACTAACTCTACCAAACCAGCCAAAGTAATAGCTGGAATACCCAACAAAAAGGAAAAGCGAGCCGCTGTTGCTCGTTCCAAACCCATAAACAGTCCAGCAGTTAACGTCGAACCAGAACGAGAGACACCAGGTATTAAAGCCAGGGTTTGAGCTAATCCCATGCCAATGCCATCCTGGGTACCCAAAGCATCAAAGTCACGCTTTCGCTGACCTACTTTTTCAGAAATTCCCATTAATAAACCCATGACAATGGAAACACAGGCAATCACCACCGTACTACGCAGGGGTGAGTTATCAAAGTCAGGAATTAAAACTTTGATCAGTAATCCACAAATGACAATGGGTATAGTTCCCAAGCCAATACCCAATGCCATACGAAAGTCCTTGGACTGATAATCTGATTGCCCAATTGCTTTGAGTGCGCCAGTAGTAACTTGAGTCAAATCTCCCCAGAAGTACCACAGCACTGCGGCAATAGACCCTAGCTGAATTATGGCAGTAAAGGCAACTCCCGGATCTCCCCAGCCTAAGACTATCGGAACTACCTTGAGGTGAGCTGTACTACTAATCGGCAAGAATTCCGTCAACCCTTGTACTAAACCGAGTATCACAGCTTGAAAGATATTTATTTGGTTAGCTGGAGTTGTAGTCGCTGACTCCAGTGCTGGCGAGAAGTTATCCGCGAGAACTTTTAGGGGGAAAGCAAGGAGGGTTCCAATGGCACCGCAACCAAGGGACCTGAATAAACGACGTTGTGATCTGATCATGCCTGCTTTTATCTGCTCGTATTTATTGCCGTCAAGAGCTTAAGAGTCATTTCTTTCTGAACTCCAACTTGAAATTAACTTAGCCTTCGGTTCAGTATTACTGTCAAGAAGCTGGATCGGCAAGTTGGCACTCAACAGAAATGCCTAATCCAGATTACTCAGAAACATCGGCAATTTCCGGGAATCTTTCCTAGGGAAAATGGGAAGGGAGTAGGGGTGTGGTGTAGGGAAGAATTGAACCCTAAATTAGGCTCAAAAATGAATTGGGGAATCCCCCTTAAACTGTTTCAACCTTTCCTAAAGTTTTGCTGATCAAGGTTAAAGTAGTATTTTCTATATCCCCCCTGGGGGGATAAATAATTTATATGATACATTGAAAGTTGTAAATTTAAGTAAAGAAAATTAACAATATCTTGTTGAAAAATACTTGGTTTTCATCTACTGCTCCAGGTTTATCAGACCAGTCAGGCACTTTTCTCCTTTATGAGGAACAGCAAAAATCGACCTGGTCTTTAACTAAGCCTGTTGAGGAACATAGTTCAACAAAGAGCAATCAAGGAAATTGGTCGGTTTTTGCCGCGGCATCTTTTCTGGTTTCCGTACCAGTGTTTTTCCAAGCACCCTTGGTGCGACAACTACCGTTCCTGAGTTTAGTAATGACATTTGGTTGGGTATGGCTGTCTTTAAGGTTGTCAAAAGACGAGAAAACTCTCATTTGGGGAGATTTATTACTCGGATTTAGCTTAAGTTGGCTAGCGGGTACCATTTATTGGGGTTGGCTGCGTTGGGAACCCTACTATCACCTACCAGTGGAGGCAATTGGTTTACCCCTAGCCCTGTGGGGATTGTGGCGTGGCAAAGGAATGGTAGGAAATCTGTTTTACCTCGGCTCTCTGTTTGGCACAGTGTTAACAGATGTATATTTTTATCTGACTTCTTTGATTCCTTACTGGCGTGAGGTTATGACTGTTGAACCAGCACAGGCGACATTTGTCCTACAAAGGGCATTGATACAAGTAGAGAATCCGTGGGGAGTTGGCTGGGCATTAGTTTTAGTTGGTACACTTTTAAGTGTTGGTCTTTGGGCACTCTCTAGACGTAAAACACATTGGTTAGCATTTAGTGGGGCTGTCTTAAGTACAATCTTGGTAGATAGTTTATTTTGGCTGGTGGCTTATGTAAGCTGAAATGCAGATTAGGGTTTACTATTAACAAGTATTTAAATTCAGAACTGCTTGGTGGTGGGCCTTCCCGAATCAATTGCAATTTCTCTAGACGCATCTACTCAAACTCCCTAAACTACTATTTCTGTTCAACCTGTCGTCACTTTTGTGCCTGTGGTGACTCTGCGATCCACTCCCTATCTGCTTCTTATGACCGAGAAAGGTAATCGCTATCTACCATTGGTAGGTAGTAACTGCTGGACAGTTGGTCGTAACGAAGATAATAACTTTGTTCTCTCGGATCGTTGGATTTCGCGAAACCACGCGATGTTACAGTGTACGGAGACTCAAGATTTCTATCTCATCGATTTAGGTAGTCGTAACGGAACCTTTGTCAACGGACGCAGAGTTAGTATCCCGGTGACCTTGCGTAACGGAGATCACCTTACCTTTGGCCAAACAGAGTTAGAGTTTCATTGCCCATCAACTAGAGGTCACACCGACATACCCCAGGGTCAAGATAATGAAACGATGACTTCTACCCTACATGTTCGTCGCTTGATGTCAGTAATGGTCGTAGACATCCGTGACTTCACTGTATTAACCCGTAAGCTTGACGAAAAAATACTCTCAATGGTGATTGGCACCTGGTTTCGTCAGTCAGGAGATATCATCCGCCAGTCTGGTAGCTGGGTTGATAAATACATCGGCGATGCAGTTATGGCAATTTGGTTTCACGGTTCTCAAGGTGTCAGCCAAGAAGAAACCGTTAAAATTTTTCAAGCTGTGAGTTCTCTGCACAAAATGACTACAGCTATTTCCCAAGATTATCCTCTACCTTTCCCCTTGCGAATTGGCACGGGAATTAATACAGGCTACGCCATGGTAGGTAATACAGGTAGTGGTGATCGACCAGACTATACGGCGATAGGAGATACTGTTAACGCTGCTTTTCGCCTAGAATCGGCAACTAAGCAAATTGGTCTAGATATAGCCTTAGGACAAGAAACCTATGGTTATCTAAAAAACTTAGGTCAGTCTGAAACTGGTTTTAAGGAACATACAGTCAATCTAAAGGGTTTTGAGACTCCCACTCTTACCTATGCAGGTACCTATGCAGATTTAGATAATTTCTTGCAAATCAACCCCAAAGACTGAAGCAAAAGCCATCGCCACTGAGTCGCGCACCTGTTCTACCCGAATACCTGGAATAAATTGAGCCAGACTACCGACGGGTTTATCGGCAATACCACAGGGCACAATATATTCAAAACCTGTTAGATCAGGGCAAACATTTAAAGCAAAACCGTGCATCGTAATCCAGCGCTTCACTTTGATGCCAATTGCGGCAACTTTGCGTCCCTCTAGCCAAACACCAGTCTTTCCAGCAATGCGATCGCCTTTCAGTCCGTAGCTAGCTAAAAACTGAATTAACACCTCTTCAAGCTGTCGAAGATACCAGTGCAAATCTTGCTGGTAATATCTCAGATTGAGAATTGGATAACCCACTAGTTGACCTGGACAATGATAAGTTACTTCACCTCCACGCTCTACTCGGTGGATTTCCCAGTCAACCTCTGTTGGCTCAAATTTGAGAAAGTTGAGACTAGCTCCATGACCAAGGGTATATACAGGTGGGTGTTCCAACAGGAGCAATACGTCATCAAGGCTAGGATTGTGCAAGCGTTCAGCTACGAGGTTTTGCTGCTGCTCCCAGGCTACAGAATAAGGTACTAATTGCTGATTGTTTAACAAGCATCGACGTTGCACGACCCACTCCCTAATCGTCTCTTCTCAAAGGCTGAAGGTTAGCAGGCTACTCTCGAATCTCAAATTCGCAATTTGTCAGCTATTTCCGAGAGCTAGACTTTATATGTTAAAAAATATGTCAAATAATGATACGGAATCTGAAGAGAAGTCAAAGAGTTATGTTGTCCATAATACAAAGTGCTACGGTGAAAGTAGCGTTCAGGAGCGACAATCTCTCTTCTTCCCCTCGTTAAGAGATAAACATTAAATGATGGAGTAGTCAAGTATGAAGCTTGTGATCCAGGGTAAAAACATCGAAATCACCGATGCGATCCGTGATTATGTCAATCAGAAAATTGAGAAGGCGGTGAATCACTTTCAAAACATCACAACTGAGGTCGATGTCAATCTATCGGTGGCTAGAAATCCCCGGATAAATTCTAAGCAGGCTGCTGAAGTGACCATCTACGCTAATGGTGCGGTGATTCGGGCCCAAGAAAGCAGCGAAGATTTATACGCCAGCATCGATTTGGTAGCTGATAAAATTCATCGCCAATTGCGCAAGTATAAGGAGAAAATCCAGCACAAGAAAACCCATGCTCAGCCTAAGACGGGCGTGATTGTGCATGAAGCACCTGTAGCAGAAGATCTCATTGGCGATCGCACTCCAGAACTTCCTGAACAAGTGGTGCGTATGAAATATTTTGCCATGCCACCAATGACGATTGAGGATGCGCTCGAACATCTACAAATGGTAGATCATGACTTTTATATGTTCTGCAACGTTAAAACCGGAGAGATAAATGTGATCTACGAACGTAACCATGGCGGTTATGGAGTAATTCAGCCACGCAACGGTAACGGTAGTAGTAACCACAAAAATGGTAAGACTCCTGAAAGTTTAGGAGAACAAAAGTCTAAAACTCTCTAAAGTTATAGGAGCAATGGGGAGCCGCAATGAAGAGGCTCCCTGCTTTTCTGCAGTTGCTTATTGCCAACTCTCATACTTAAGATGCCTAGAAAGTTGTCATGGTGCAAACTATCAGCAATACACCACGACAGCGGAAGTTGCTAGGCGTGACGACTTAACTGTCTCTGCTGTCTGTTAAGAATCTCAACATAAAGCTTTTCAAGTCGGGCGATATTGCCATTAAGAGTGTAACGATCCAGAACTCTATTTCTAGCTTTCTCCCCAAGTAAAGTTGTCCAATCTGGGTGGTCACGCAGCAAAGGTAGGAGGGTATGAAGTTGGGCGCTAACCCGATGGGTAGTGAGAATAACACCTGCCCCATCCTCTATGACTTCTCCATCAGCACCAGCATCCGTAGCGACACAGGCAACACCACAAGCCATTGCTTCGAGTAAGGATAAAGATAATCCTTCTAGTAGAGATGGCAGAATAAACACATCAGCTGCTCGCAAAATTTGAATACGCCGCTGTTCATTAGCCTCAAATCCCCACCAGACTATACCGTATTCCTCGCCATAAAAGGGCATCAAAGAAGCGGAAAGAGGTCCGTTTCCGACAATGACCAACTTTGAGCCACGACCTAGGTTAGACTGCTTCCATGCCCGTAGAAGTGACTCAACATTTTTTTCGGTAGAAATGCGACCCAAATAAACAAACAGCCGTTGGGCATTCAATTCTGCCTTAAGAGTAGAAGCGCCGGGAGAATATTTCTTTTCATCAACCCCATTGGGGATAACCGCTAGCTTCTCTTGAGGAACACCCAGCCGCACGAGAAAATTTCGCTGAAGTTGAGAAAAGACGATTACTCGGTCGTAATGTGCCAGAAAAGGAGCATAAAGTTGGTATGTAAATAACTGTGTTCCCGATTTAAGGTTACGTCGTTTACCGTCGAAGGGCGGATGGAAGGTAGCAACCAGAGGTAAATTCAGCTCCTGACAGATTTCGGGTAACAGGAAGTCGAGAGGAGACAAAGTTAGTGAAGCATGGACTAAATCAGGCTTTAGCTCCTGTAAAGACTGCGTTAAGACCTTACCCGCTTTAGGGGTAGGAATAGTATAAATCTGGGATTTGTAAAGGCAAGGAAGTGGAACCTCCTGACATCCCCACCAGTTTGGATCATCTGTTTCTTCTTGAGCGAAGTGGAGGAAACTGACTTTGTAGCCCCGATCCAGCAAAGAGTTAGTAACTTCTCGACCGTAAGTTACATTGCCACAAAAGGGTGATTTTTTTCCTAGCCAGGCTATATGCATTCAGCTTAGGTACCGAGTCTCTATTTTTTATCGGTTTTAGTTAACGTTTTTCTCCTGTACGGGAAATATACCAGGTTAGGACCCCTCCTGCGATAACTACAGCGGCCAAACTGAAAAATACTGTCTCTAAACCAAGTATTGTCTCTGCCAAACCAGCTAAGGCTAAAGGTAAGCTCAAGGCAATATTGACGGCATTGTTCTGTAGACCAAAAACTTTTCCCCGCATCTCCTCTGGAGTCTCTGCCTGAATGGTAGTCTGCATAGGAATCCCCACCATTGCGGCAAAAAATCCTAATAGGGTGGTCATCAGAAAAGCCAGCCAGAGGTTATGAGTAAACAAAGACATACCCACCAGTGATCCTGCCATACCAACAGAACCCCACAAACTTAATTGGTTATGGGAAAAGCGTTGTCCCCAACTGCCTAAGATTGCCGCACCACAAGCCATCCCTAGCCCACCTGCAGCCAGTAAAAAACCAAACTGGGAAGTTTTGAGGCCAGGGAGCATTTCCGCTAAACGAACTGCTAGTACAGCTAAAGCGGCAAAGACAGAAAACAAGATAACTAATTGAATCATGGCGTTGCGGACACGCCGATGATGTTTCAGATAGCGCAGACCATCTTTAATGTCTGAAAAAACGTGGGGTTGCTCACCTTGGCGAACTTCTGTGTTTTCACCAGTTTTGAGCAACAGTAGTACTAGTCCGGCGATCGCATAAGAGGCTCCCACAATCAATTCTTTACCAAAGTTCCAGTCAATGCCTAATTTGGCTACCAGAGTATCTGTAACTGCCAACAGAGGATCACCCACAGCAAAACCAATGATCAACGAAGCCATCATCGTTGTGGTGTAAAGGGAGTTCGCTGGTAACAGATTCCGCCGCTTGACAATCAGCGGAATTACGGCTTGCTCTGCTGGGGCAAAAAACTGCGTCAAGGTAGAAACAAAAAAGGTGATCGCCAATAAGACACAGAAGCCAACAGGTAAATGATAAATTGGTGCGTAATCGGCGGTGAACCACAGTAACAGAGGCACCGACCAAACCAGCAATCCTCGCAAGATATTGGTTGATACGAGGACTGCTTTTTTCGACCAACGGTCTACAAAAACACCAGCCACCGAACCAAACAGTACAGCAGGTACAGTAAAAGCAATCATAATAGCTGAAACCCAGCCACTAATACTTTGATTGGTCTGTTGAAAGCGGGTATCAATCAGAGCAATCATCAGTACGAGATAAATTTTGTCTGCCAACTGAGAGAAAACCTGACCGCTCCATAAAGCTAAGAAATTACGATTTTTCAGAACCGGCACAAACCCTCTCTTCAGTGGTTTGGCGGGTTGATCGTCTGTCTCAATGGGGTTGAGCTGATCGGTATTTGAGTTACTTTGCTCTTCTACGAGGTCGGATTCTTGTTTCAAGTTATCTTTTTTAGCTTGTTCAGATTCTGATAATTGCATTCTTATTTTTCGAGTTAATCAATCCAATTTTTCTTGACAAGACTTAAAAAATAAATTCATAAGCAGTTAAATATAGTGTTTTTTGAGTTCACTAGACACACCTATTTTTCTTGCCGATTCCTCAATCCTTATCAGATAAGTGGGTGAATTAAAAATCGTTAATTGTTAATTCAATAAAAAATCTCCCTTATCTCTAAAACACCTCACCCGAACCCCCCATTAAAGATTATTGCTCTGGCAAAAACAAACTTTCCCAAAGAGTTGCTGAGCGAATGGAGCGACCACAGTGATATTGAGTATATTCTCGTAAAATTTGCTCCACCTTTACCCAGATTTTGTTGACAGACTGCTGGGAATAAAATCCTCCTAACTGATCTGGTAATAGTTGAGGAAGCGAAGGGAACTTAGCTGAAGCCAGCTGTTGCAGCAATGTCAGTTCACAGGCATTTAGTTGATTATTCAGCCTTGGGTAAGGTTGTGTCCGGATGTTATCAAACTTTTGGGAACCATTGGCTATAGTATTCTTTACCGGTTGAGTTACCACTCGACTTTGCTCTGTTCCCAATCGAGAAGAGTTAGTCCTGATTAATGGCTGATTTTGAGCTATTCTTACAACTCCTCCTGCCTCTATACTGAAACCAACTTGCCAGTTAGAGTCTGTAAAATCTGGATCTATGGACTCTTGCGTCAGACAACAAACTTGAACTTGAGGTGCTATTCCTGATAAAGCTAGCAAGTGGAAGAGAGCCTGACAGAGGTGGGCTAAGACTAAAAAGACTCCTGACTGGTTACCAGAGTTACAGGGCAATTGCTCTAAACGCCGTAGATGCTCATTGAGTAATGCGTAAAGCTCTTCTTGTGGTTGCCCACTCAAACCCAGACAAAGAACTAATTCTGCTAGATATTGACTGGCAACCAATTTGTTTAAGTCTTTGCGAAATCCAGGGTAAGATTCTAAAGTCTGGGTTTGGGTAATTTTGTCAAGAGATTTCCCTTTGGCCAGCAGCAGTTGATTGACAGCAAACAAACTACTTGAACCAGCCAATTTAGATTTTTGCTTACGTGCTCCTGGTGCCACTGCCCGAATTAGACCATACTCCTTAGTCAAAATAGTAACTAATCTGTCTGCTTCCCCTAGGGGCATGCTTTTAAGATTGATTCCAGTGGCTTTGTAGGTTCGACTCATATGCCATTGGTGAATTGAAAATTGCTAAATTGAAAATTGCTAATTAGAGGGAACAGAGAATAGGCACTCTTGCAACAGTAGACAAGAGTTGACGCAAACTGCATGGGAAAAATACTTTCTATTATCTCCCCCTGCCTCCCCGGCTTCCCCCACCTCCTCATTCCCCCATCTCCCCATCCTCTTTCTGATTATCCCGCTGTCGCAGTAAATCTGCACCACGAGATGTACCTAGCCTAGTTGCACCGGCCACGACTAAATCTATTGCCTGCTCAATGGTACGTATACCACCAGAGGCTTTTATGCCAATTTGTCCTTTAGTTACTTCCTTTAATAATTTGACATCAGCAACCGTAGCACCTCCCTGCCAACCAGTGCTGGTTTTCAGAAATTGTGCCCCAGTGTCCAAGCAGATTTGAGCGGCAAGTCTTTTTTCTGCGTCTGTGAGCAGACTGGTTTCTAGTATAACTTTGACGATTTGACCAGTTTCTTCACAAATTTGGGCGATTTCGCGGTAAATTTCCTCAGTTTTTCCTGCCTTCAACGCACCCAAGTGAATAACCACATCTAGTTCTTTTGCACCATTTTCTACTGCCTCTTGAGCTTCGTAGAGTTTGGTTGCGGGTGTAGTTGCCCCAGAAGGAAAGCCAATTACGGTACATACTTTTGGTTCTTTGCCCCGTAGAAGTTCTGCCGCTTGTTTGACATAAACTGGGTATACACACACTGTTGCAAAGCGAAACCGATCTGCTTCCTGGCAACACTTTTCTACTTGCTCTGGTGTGGCAGTAGAAATAAGCAGCGCGTGGTCGATTAGCGGCGCGATATCTATGTCTGGGTAGTCTCTAGCCATCGCTTTGCCTGCCTAATATTCCTTCTCCATTATTTCTCAAAACGTTAAGTTTTTTGAAAAAAACTGCAATTTTCTGAGAAATAGCCTCAGGGGAGCAGGAGTGGTGGGTGAGGAGGTGATGAGGTGAGGGGGTGAGGGGGTGATGGGGTGATGGGGAAAGGTTTTAGGTTTTAGGTCTTAGGGATAAATTACTACCCACCTACCACCTATCACCTACCACCTCACTGTTCACTGTTCCCTATTCCCTATTCCCTATTCCCTCTGAATTTTCAATTTTCCATTGACCATTTTCAATTTTCATCCAAAGACCATCCTAGGCGAGTTGGCTGCTGGTAAATCCGTTTGAGTGTATTGATATCCCGAAGAGAAATTTGAGGTGGGTCGGGTACTTGAGAAAAGTACATGGTGTCAGTTTCAAGAAGGGAGTGACCCCAAATACCTAGAGCATGGCCGAGTTCATGACGAGCAGTCGCTAAAGTATACTCAGCTGTCTGGTCGGGACTGAGCTTGATAGTAAAACGATGGTATAGAAAGGGATTTACTGAGGTCTTGACTGTTGGCTTTAGATAAAACTCGTAACTAGTCTGGGCAGAGCGAACACGGGGCAGATTAACTTCTCCTGTCTGGCGGTTGATGGATGCTTCTAGGGGCGGACGTGAGCGTAAAATCGAGATATCAGCTTCTTTTTGCTGTTTGGTAAGCTCTAGGGGCAGGTAAACGCTCCATTCTTTTGCAGCTTCTAAGACAGCATTGAGCCAGCCCTGGAAACGTTGGAAGCTAGCAGAAGAATGATCAGATTCTGGAGGTTGCTCGATGTAAACTTTGACAGGAAACTGTGACCAGATCAGATAACCCAGCGGGGTTGGTTTGACCTGAGAGAAGTAATCCCCAGCAGTGGTTGTGTCTTGCCACTTTTCTAGAGTAGGAGGTAGAGGATGACTCTGAAAAGGTGGTAGATAAGGTTGGGATAATTCAACTTGTACTAACTCAGAGTTGGCGGGTGAGACTGGAACTGACCAACTTTTGTGGGCTTCTACTTGCCTAAATTGTGTAAAAACAAGTCCTAGAAAAGTGCAGATTCCTACTGCTAGCCAGAGTGGATAACGCCCTAATCGTCGTTGATTTTTGAGATTAACAAGTACAAAAAAACACAGACAAACGCAGACTACTCCGATCATGTCTACGTTTACCTGTGTTCGGATAGAGTTTTTTTCTGAAATATCAAGCTAATAACCAGGGTTCTTCGTCTAACCAACCCAACCAGCACTCAGGACAATTGTTAAGCCAATAAAAATAATCGCAAGAGTCCAAGTGACACGGTTGAGGGCTGTCTCTGCACTTTTAGCACTAGTAAACAGTTGAGCTTGACCCCCAATACCCCCAATACCATCTCCCTTAGGACTATGGAGTAATACCAAAATAATCAAGCCAAGAGCAGATATTGTCCAAATAATCTGTAGAACTTTATCAATCGTCATAATTCAGAGCGCTCAATAAAAGGAGTCATTACAAAGAAACTCGCACAGGTGTCCGGTTGGCTTTGACTTCAAACTCAACTGGTTTTAGCAGAGAGCGACCAGTCATTTCCAGTGGCTGCGGCAGTTTCAGAATTTCCAGGATTGTAGGTGCAATATCGGCTAGACGGCCGTCATTGCGCAAGGCAACTTCAGTGCCATATCCAGGAATTTTCAGCCCTTCGCCTTCTACCAGGATAAAGGGTACGGGGTTCGTTGTGTGAGCAGTCCAAGGTTGACCCATTTCATCGCGCATGTATTCAGCGTTACCATGGTCTGCGGTAATTAGGGTAGTGCCACCAGCTTTGCCAATACTTTCTAGTAGCTTTCCTAGGCAGTTATCTACAGTTTCTACGGCTTGGACACAGGCTTCTACATTACCAGTGTGTCCCACCATATCTGTATTGGCGTAGTTGACTACAACTAAGGAGTATATTTGTTTTTCGATGGCGGTAACAACAACCTCTGTTACTTCCTCAGCTGACATGGCTGGGGCTTGGTCGTAAGTCGCCACCATGGGACTTTGTACCATTACCCGGTCTTCACCTTCAAAGGGTGCTTCTAGACCACCGTTGAGAAAATAAGTGACGTGAGCGTATTTCTCCGTTTCAGCTGTACGCAATTGGCACAAACCGTGTCGAGAAATAACTTCCCCCAGAATATTGTCTAAGTTCTGAGGCTCAAATGCCACTAACACTGGCAGAGTAGGCTCATACTGGGTAAAGGTGGCAAAAGTGAGAGGCTTAATCTGCTCCCGCTCAAAACCATCAAAGTTTTTATCTACGAAGGCATGGGTTAACTGCCTTGCTCGATCAGGGCGGAAGTTAAAAAAGATTACACCATCTCCGGCTTCGACTGCACCTGGAGCAATTTTGCTAGGCAGGACGAATTCGTCTGTTATCTCTGCTTCGTAGGATGCATTTAAAACTTCAACCGCAGAACGACCATCTACAGGAGCATCCTGGGTCATATTATCGTAGGCTTTTTGAATGCGATCCCAACGCCTATCTCTATCCATGGCATAGTATCGGCCGCTGATAGTTACGATTCTCCCTATGCCGATTTTGTCAATATAAGCCTGAAGTTTTTCTATTACCCCTACTCCCTCAGTTGTCTGAGTGTCGCGACCATCCATAATTGCGTGGATACAGACATCAGCTATAGCTTGGGACTTTGCCAGCTCAAGCAATCCCAGTAAGTGATCTAGATGAGAATGTACTCCGCCCTCAGAGCATAAACCTACTAAGTGAAGCTTGCTACCCCGCTCTTTAACTTCCCGACATACTTGCAAAAGTGCTCGATTTTCCTGGATTGTGCCGTCTTCGACAGCATCGGAGATGCGAACTAGCTCTTGAGGCACCACTCTGCCAGCACCAATGTTTAAGTGACCCACTTCTGAGTTTCCCATCTGTCCTTGGGGTAAACCCACATCCTTACCGGAAGCTCGAATTAAGGTACTAGGATAAGCCGCCCAAAGAGTGTCCATTATCGGTGTCTTGGCAACGGCAAGGGCGTTTCCGTCAGTTGCTTCCCGATAGCCCCACCCGTCTAAGATGACTAGCACAACGGGAGAAACAGGTGCTTGCATCATGGTATCGATATTAATTGCTAAATTTTACGGAAATGATAGCACCAAGACCTAAACTTTTCTCTTCACTATTTCTTTTTAGCTGACTTTTTTATCTGTACAAATGAAAACATTTGATAAAAAGTTGTTTTGTCTTGGCTATTCCATCATATTTATTTTCTAAGCTCTGAGGTATTTTATCCCTATAATTTCATCAATTCTTTGTATTATCGGGTTGTCTCTGAATCTAGCTGAACAACATTTTTAAGTTTCATTAACTTCGTCAAACTAACTTAAAAGATAATCAACAACTTGTCATCTCCCTTTGGCCGTAGCTTTCTTCTTAGCAGCTTTGGCAGCTTTTTTTGCGGCTTTCTCTGCCGCGATCGCTTCTAATCTCGCTTGCTCTTTTTCTTGGTCAAGTTTGTCGAGGTAGTAGTGATAATTACCTAGATAGGTCTGGAATTCCCCGTCGCGAATTTCGACAATTTTGTTGGCTACTTGGGAAATAAAGTAGCGGTCGTGGGAGACAATAATTACTGTACCGTCATAATTCTGAATTGCCTCTTCCATCATTTCCTTGGCAGGAATATCCAGGTGATTGGTTGGCTCATCCAAAATTAGTAGGTTGACTGGACGCAACAGCATTTTTGCCAGAGCAAGGCGGGCTTTTTCTCCCCCACTGAGGGACTGAACTTTTTTAAATACCGTCTCGCCACTGAAGAGAAATCTGCCTAGTAAGGTGCGAACTTCCTCATTTTTCCAGTCTGGTACTTCATCATGGATAGTCTCCATGACTGTTCTATTCAGATCCAAGGCTTCTGCCTGATTTTGCTCAAAATAGCCGGGGATCACGTTGTGCTTACCCAATTCCACCACACCTTCAGAGGGTTTTTCCATACCCATGATCATGCGTAGTAGGGTAGATTTACCTGCGCCATTCTGCCCTAAGAAGGCAATGCGATCGCCTCTTTCAATTAGTAAGGAGGCTCCCAAAAAGAGAATCTTGTCGTCGTAGAAATGCCCTAAGTCCTTAATTTCTACTACCTCTCTACCGCTGCGAGGTGCGGGGGGAAAGCGGAAGTGTAAACTCTTTAGACTCCCAGTTGGTGCTTCAATGCGTTCCTTTTTATCGAGTTGCTTCTCGCGGCTTTTTGCTTGGGTAGAACGAGTCGCACTAGCGCGGAAGCGTTCAATAAAGGCTTGTTGTTTATCTATTTCCTTTTGCTGACGCTCATAGGAACTCATTTGAGCTTCCTGCATCTCCGCTTTTTGTTGTAGGTAAGCAGAGTAGTTACCTAGGTAGGTGGTAGAGACTCCCCGTTCAGTTTCCACAATTTGCGTACAGAGGCGGTCGAGGAACTCCCGGTCGTGGGAGACTATTACCATAGGTGTTTTCAGACCCTTGAGGTAATTCTCTAACCATTCAATGGTTTCTAAATCAATATGGTTAGTTGGCTCGTCTAGCAATAAGAGATCGGGGTTTTGCAGTAAGATTTTGCCCAAACTCATACGCATTTGCCAACCACCACTAAAGGCACTGACAAGGCGATCGCCATCTTCTGCCTGAAAACCCATCTCTGGTAATATTTTCTCTATCTGGGCATCTAAGCCATAACCGTCGAGGGCTTCAAACTTACGCTGTAGGTTATCTAGCTTGTGAATTAGCTCATCTAGTTCTTCAGGAGTGGCAGTTTCCATCTCATGCTGTACCTGAACCAGAGATTCATGGACTTGATTGGCTTCCGTGAATACTCTCCAAAATTCTTCTCTGACGGTACGGGTAGGATCTACTTCAAATTCTTGGGTGAGATAAGCTATATGCAAGCTGGTCGGACGGATAATTTCCCCGGCAGTGGGTTCTATTTCCCCTGCAA
>JBAUJE010000130.1:0-18950 GCA_049683475.1 Coleofasciculaceae cyanobacterium
TTCAATAAGCGGGGCTGAAATGAGGGTAAAAAAGAGTCCCGTCAGAATCCGTTGTAGAATAAAGAGCCAGAGGGCGTTTCAAAGCCCGGCCTTTCCCACTCGCTGGGAAAACTAATTGAATGGAAACCTGAACTTAGAAGCCAAAAAGCCAGTAAAGAGAAGCTTTCCCACTCGCTGGGAAAACTAATTGAATGGAAACGCCATCATCATAATATTTTTCTACCTCAGCCCACAACTTTCCCACTCGCTGGGAAAACTAATTGAATGGAAACTTGATAAGTTGTCTTAATCCTTTTACTTTTGCTTTGCTTTCCCACTCGCTAGGAAAACAACTTGAAGAAACCCTATATCACATCAGCAGATTATTAGCAATCCCACAGCGAGACAAAATCTAACCAGATTGAAGTATAAATTTGAAAAGTCCCCAGTTAGTAGGGACTTTTTTATTGAAGAGATAAATCAGGGTGTAATGAGTGAGAAAGACTTAAAACAACAAGTCGAGCAATTAACAGAGGAATTGGAAGCAGCTTATCAACAAATTGCCACCAACACAGAACGAATTAATGAGCTAGAACAAAAGTTAGAGGAATTAGAAAAAAGACAGGAGGAATTACACCATGAATAACTTGTCCCAACGACTACAACCCTACAAAGAACGAATAGTAGCAGCAAATGCCAGATGGAATGCTCGACGCAAAGCCAAAGACAAATCAGAAAACCTGGTTAGAGTTAGGCTAGAAACTGGTGATGGTCAATTTGTCAGTGATGTTTTAGTAATGCCGTTTAAAGTAGCGCCAGATGTAGTGCTGTGGGGAAGTCGATACTTTCAATTGCATCAGGAAAATCCAGCGATTTATCGAGAGTGTTTTGTCACAGTAGCTTTTTCAGATCAAAACGACCCATTGAATCCGTAGTTTAGGACTGATAGGGAGATACGGAGAGGGGGAATCTTGCAGTATGTTTAAAACTTTTTGCTTCGATGTTGAAGCCTACTAGAGCATCAAGATTGATTTGAGGAATAGCTTTATTAAAGTTTCTCCCTTGTTCCCCTTGTCTTTCTTGTCCTCTCTCAACTTTGTGTCATCTTCTCTTCAATTTCTTCTAAGGTCTGTATCACCAACCGCTTAGCCTGAAGTTTCCAACCCCATTGTTGAATTTTAATGGCTACAAAACCTGCGGTAATCGTCGCAATAAAATCTAATGGTTGCCTTAAAGAAATGCCAAAGAGCAAACCGAGTCCAGCAATACCCCAGAAGGGCAAAGCAATAGTCTGACGTTGGTTTTCCACTAACTGGCTAATTGCATCAGTTGGCATCAAGGCCAAAAGTTCAGCTTTGACTTCCTCTTGCTCTTGGCGTGGCACAGATATACCAATCTTTTGGCGCAGTTTTTCTCTTTTGCGAGCATCAGTACTGTACTGAGTTAATTCATCCTCTGCCATGAGGACTAGGCGTTCTAGTTGTCCCATCGTCTAAGTCAGCTCGATTTTAGATTTTAGATTTTAGATTTTGGATTTTCCCTTTAAGGAGAAGAAAATCCAAAATCGTCGGTTTAGTCTCGCTTGAGTAGAGATGAGAACCTTTCTTTTACTTGACCAATGACTCCTTGCAAAGCGCCGTTACCACGGGATTGAGGGGGGACGGCTAGCTCAATAGGTTCATCCTTAAACTCTTTGAGGCGGTAGCCGTACTCTAGTTGATCCTTATTTTTACGCAGCATAGGATACAGCCGGAAAGCTCCTTGCAGCAAGTCTTCCTGACTACCAAAGATTGCTTGATTGATTTGGTTGGAGCGTTTAACAGCGATCGCTCCAACAGGATACCAGTTCTTCTTGCCCTGAATACGGATATAAACTTCAAAATCTGGTATTCCCGTACCCTTAATCTGGTCATACTCCTTAGCCGCCTTCTTGCGTTTCTCTGTTCGCTTGGAGACTTTTGGTTTAGACTCAGTTTTGCCAAATCCAAGGTTGCTTGCCATGATTGTTAAATTTTTATTGTTATACCTTAATAAAAGGTTACATCATTTTAAGAAATTCTTCCTTTTTACTTAGAAAATAGTTCTCTGATGCCGGGTGAACGAAATTTTGCGTGGATTTCAATTCTGTGCGTCTCCCCGTCTCCCCGTCTCCCCGTCTGCTTATTTTCCCCACACCTTTTTTTCGCTTACCCTCTGATGCCTGTCTTGAGTTTCTCTGTTCGTCTGACAATTTTCCCTGTTTCTCTCGGTGATGTTAAATTTAACATCAGCTACTGTTGCCAATTTCCTACTCCCTAGAACCCAAGTCTTTGCATCTCATCAATTTGAGAACGGCTATAAGAGTACTGATAGATAACTAATACATGAGAAAATTATATTTCTTACTACCTGGAACAAAAGGAAAATTCGCCTGTGGTGGTCTTTGGGCAGAGCTAAAAACATTAAAACTTGCTCAGCAGGTTTGCCCTGCTGAAATTGTTACCTATCGTCAACGGGAACAAGATACTCTTTTCCTTGGTGACTTACTTAGGCAAAATAATTTAGATGATGTTATTTTTGTGATGAGTTGGGGGTTTGATATTTCTAAATTAGCAAAAAATCTCAAACATCATCATGTCATTTATCACGCCCATAGTGCAGGATATCGATTTAGTCTTTCTGCTTCTATTCCCATTATTACTGTCAGCAGAAATACGATGGGATACTGGGGACAGCATGCCGCAAATTCCTTAATTTATTATTTACCTAATCAGATTAGTGACGAATTTGCCAATTTGCATAAGGAGCGAGATATTGACGTTTTAGTACAAGCAAGAAAATCTTCTGAATATTTAATGCAAAAATTAGTACCAACTTTACAGCAGAAATGTCAGGTTTATGTAGTTGATTCTTATGTAGAAGATTTACCAGGTCTTTTCAATCGCGCCAAGGTCTATTTATATGACTCTGCCGAATACTGGGCACAACAGAGTCTGACCGAAGGATTTGGTTTGCAACCATTGGAGGCTCTTGCCTGTGGCTGTCAGGTTTTCTCTAGTATTAATGGTGGACTTTCCGATTATTTAGACCCAGGATTTAATTGCTATAAAATTGCTGGATATTCTCAGGAATATGATGTTGAGAGAATTATCAAAGTAGTTAATGGTTCAAATTTGACAAAATTTCCAGAACAAGTTTTAGCTGAGTATCGTTCAGAGAATATCCTGGGACGTTTAAAATTAATATTAGAAGAAATTAACGAGTTTTTCGACCACAAGCAACATCACACTGCTAATATCCCTAGTTTGACGAGGATGCGGATTAATAAATTACGGTTATACAGGATATTAGGTAAGTTGAGGCAAAAATTTTTGCAATGAAGCCATTTAACTCAACACTCAGTACAAGGTATGGGATTATATCAAACAGCTAAATGTTTGCTATAAATCAATCTCCGCGTCCCCGTGTCAATCATCTATAGCAAACTTAAGGAGAAACGATAATACTATCCTTTTGACAGAGGATGCAGGTAAGTAAAACCACTAGTATTTCAGAGAAAGATAACTTGGCTGTAGTAGCACCTTGCTTACCCCTGCCAAATGAGTAGTTTGGAGAATCTAGGTTATGCGCTGGGAATTTGGTCGTAGAAGCGACAATGTTGAGGACAGACGAGGAAGAGGAGTTTCCGGTCCTGTAGTCGGGGGTGGCATTGGTGCACTTGTTTTGTCCCTAATTGTTTTCCTGTTGGGAGGGGACCCCAGCGTAATTTTGCAGCAAGGAGAAGCCCCAAGCAGTCGTTCCCGAACCGAGTACCCTCAAGGTGAAACTTCTGCAGCCGATGATCGTTTGGCTGACTTCGTTTCAGTTGTCCTGGCAGATACAGAGGATACCTGGCAAAGTCTGTTTCAGCAAAACGGAGAAACCTATAGAGAACCTACGTTAGTACTCTATTCAGATGCAGTAGACTCTGCCTGTGGCTTTGCAAGAGCAGCAGTTGGCCCGTTCTATTGCCCCCGTGACCAGAAAGTCTACATCGACTTAGGCTTTTATCGAGATTTAAAGTATCAGCATCAAGCACCGGGAGATTTTGCCCAAGCCTACGTAATTGCCCATGAAGTTGGGCACCATGTTCAGAATCTGATGGGCATTTCTGACCAGGTACGGGCATTACAGCAGCAAGTTGGCAAGGTAGAGGCAAATCAACTTTCAGTGCGCCTGGAGTTACAAGCAGACTGTTTTGCTGGCATTTGGGCACACCATGCTGATCGTTCACGGCAGGTTCTCGAAGCTGGAGACGTAGAAGAGGCTTTGAATGCTGCTAGTAGTATTGGAGATGATCGCCTCCAACGGAAGTCGAGAGGGTATGTTACCCCAGAGTCTTTTACCCACGGTAGTTCTGCCCAGCGAGTCCGTTGGTTCAAGCAGGGTATCAAAACGGGTGATCCTGAACAATGCAATACTTTTGCCGCAGCGGATATTTAAAAATCGAAAGAGATTAATACAATTCCTCTTTTTGATTATCTAGTAATGACATCGTTTAAAGCCTACTTTATCTGCCTATTATGTTAAAGCCGGACTAAATTGGCATGATCGGTACTGCTTCAAAGTCCTAAGAACTCATCCCAAAAGCCCATGTTCTGTCTAGGAAACAGACGATAGACTTCTTAGAGAAGGTCTAAGGCAGGCAGAGAACCATGGTGCGATTAAAACCTTGGCAACTAGTAGTACTAGCAACCCCCATCGCCACTATTATTATTTTCATCCTCATCTCAGCAGGATTGCAGATTCACGAGTGGGGTATTAATTGGATCTGGGCTGTATTTATTCTGCTCTTTGTCGGTTGGCAGTGGTTGTTGGCTAAATGGACTCGGCCAGCAGTAGAGCAAATGGAAGCTGTCATAGCGGAAGTTAGCCAAGAACTGGAAGCTAGTAACAATGAGGAAATTACAGCATCACCAGCAGGAAATAACAGCACCCAACAAGTAGAAACCGCACTACAAGAAATCCTCCAAGCCGCACGTAATGATCCTCCAGCTTGGGAAGACTGGCAACGCTTCTGGACAAGAGGCCAAGAGGTTGTCGTTGCCATTTCCCATATCTACCACCCAGAAGTTAAATATCCCCTACTTAACATTTACATTCCCCAAGCCTACGGACTGATTCGGGGAACAGTGGATGATATGGATCGCTGGATGCAAAAGTTATCACCAGCCCTCAATCAGGTTACAGTTGGCCAAGCCTACCAAGGCTATGAAGTCTACCGCAAACTAGAACCATCTGCTCGTAAAGTCTTGCAAGTCTGGAACTGGGCCCAGTGGATTTTGAACCCAGCGGTGGCAGCGGCAAATTTGACCAGTAAGCGTTACAGTAACCAGGCTAGTCAGCAGCTGCTAGTTAATTTGGGTCAAATGCTACGGGAAGCAGCCCTCAGGAATTTGTGTCGTCAGGCAATTGTTCTCTACGGAGGCAGCACATTACCCAGTTTAGAGTCCGACGTTTCCAAACCAACCTTACCGAAGGCAAAAACCCAAACCCTACGAGAAATATTAGAGCAAGCTGAGCCGAGTGAGGCAGTTGAGCAAAAACCCGTTAATATTTTACTGGTGGGACGAACTGGAGCAGGAAAAAGCAGTCTGATTAATACCCTGTTTCAGGCAGAACGGGCCGAGGTAGATGTTTTGCCGAGTACAGACCAAATTCAGAATTATCGTTGGCAGCTGCCGTCGGGAGATGCCCTGACGCTGTGGGATACTCCGGGTTATGAACAGGCAAACCGTGCAGATTTACGGGAATTGGTACTTGACTATGCCAAAACCGCTGACCTACTGCTGCTAGTTACCCCTGCCCTCGATCCGGCTTTGCAAATGGATGCGGACTTTCTGCAAGATATGAAAGCAGAGGTTGAAAACTTACCAGCTATTGCTGTGGTTACCCAAGTAGATCGTCTCCGTCCCCTACGAGAGTGGGAACCTCCTTATAATTGGCAAGGAGGCGATCGCAAAAAGGAAATTTCTATTAGAGAAGCTACTGAGTACCGTGCCCAAAGGCTGAGCAATTATTGTGATTTAGTTTTGCCTGTGGTGACAGGAGACTTGAAAACTGGTCGAACTGCCTGGGGAGTAGATGCTTTATCCTTAGCTCTAGTAGATGCGATCGCACCTGCTAAGCAACTCCGTCTGGCTCGCTTTCTCAGAGATTTAGAAGCTCGCACTGTAGCCGCTGCCAAAATTATTGACCACTATACCTTCCAAATGGCAACTACCCAGGGACTGGCTGCCTTGCTCAAAAGTCCTATCCTTCAGTTCCTTTCCACTCTAACCACCGGAGCACCAGCCTTAGCCTATCTACTAGCAGAGCAAATACCAGTCGAACAGTTACCCGTTGTTATTGGTAAACTACAGATGGCTTATGACTTGTTCTCCCTATTGAGTCCGGAAGCTAACCTTCGCAACTTTGACCTGCTTTCCCTCTGGCCACTTTTGCTAGAAAACTCTGCCTCTCCAGATCGTCAGGCTTGGGCTTTTGGTCATGCTTTAGTAGAGTACTGGACTCAGAATCTAAGTGTTGAACAACTCCAAAAGCGGTTGGAATATTATCTGGTGAGTGAACATAGCCCGTAGCACTATAGACCTCTTGCAAAAGTCTATTTTTAGCTGTAGGGGCGTAGCATTTGCGCCCGGATTTATCTGTGGAATCAAGGTTTTTATCGGCAAATGCTACGCCCTTCTAGGATTTATGCTCAAAATCAAAACTTTTTCTGGGAGTGGTCGGAGGATAATCCTCCTTTAAGTGAGGTAGAACAGCATTGGTTAGATCGGGTTAAAACCAATTTTGTGGAATTAATGGAAGACCCACCGATGCTAGAAAATAGCGTCAAGATGGTAGTGCTTGCTCCGTTACTTGATTTAGCTGGTTTTTATCACAAACCGTTTCGGATTGAGACAGAAACTAGTGTCAACGTAGAATTAGAGGACGAAGGCACAGTGATTCGGGGACGGATTGATGTACTCGTGCTGAAAAATCGCTTGTGGCTGTTGGTGATTGAGTCGAAACGGAGTGATTTTGCCGTGACGCGGGCAATTCCTCAAGCACTGGCTTATATGTTGGGCAATCCTGAGATGGCTAAACCTACGTTTGGCATGATTACTAATGGGAATGAATTTTTGTTTTTGAAAGCGACTCGCCAACCTACGGTCGAATATGCAAACTCTAAGTTGTTTTCGTTGCTAAATCCCAGTAATGAACTTTATGGGGTGTTGCAAATTTTGAAGCGGTTGGGAGGGGAGGCGATCGCTAATGCCTAAGCACATCTATCATTGAACAGCAAGCGATCGCACTTGACATTCAAGACAGTCGCTACCCAAAACTATTTATTTCCAAATATTAATACAACCACCCTTGATACTCAGGCGCACTGCCTTTCATATCTTCGTAAAGCCAAACCATGCGGTCTAAAAACCACATCTTGCCTGCATAAACCAACACCACACCTAATAAAGTTGGCCAGATAGTTAAATTAAGCAATCCCCAGACTAAAAAAGGTAAACCAACCCCAGAAACAAGACTCAAAGTTTTTGCCATTATCTCGTGGTGAACAGGAATTGGTATCTGCTCTCGATTCAACCAAACCCGTTCTCCTAATACAGCCTTAGATGCCCAATTATTAGTTGAGGAAGGTTTAGGAAAAATACGAGGATTAATCCATGTCCAGAGTAATAACATCAGGAAAGGTGCGATTGCCCACCAGCCAATCCAGACTCGACTCCAGACTGCTAGCACTATAAAGGGTAAGATGATAAAGCGAGTCCAGACGCTCCAAAGATTAGCATGCCGTTCCCAGACCGTATCGGTCATTGAGAAGGTATTGGCAATTTGCTTGTCTATATTAATATTCATTTTTTTTATAGTCTTTCTTAAATTGATGGGGCATATTTATTTTTTTTACCCCTCACTCCCTAAAACCCTAACTTTAATCGTACTCACGCTAGTCAATTTATTGAGTCTTGTAACACAATGTAAGATAAGTAGGCTGAACTTTTTATTAAGATCTGATGAAAATCTTTTTATTTTTTAAAAGTTTGCTTATATTGGATCAAGGAGCAGCTTTAACTTGAGTGCAATATCTCTAAAATCTACCATCTTTCCCCCAAAGCATTTTGCATCTTCCTCAACAGATAAGTTGATATAAGTTAATTTAGTTAGCTACCGTTGATTTTTGACCAGCCAGATTATAGGACAATTGTTGTAGTCCCAATATATAAATAAGCTACTCCTTCTTTGTTTAGCTAGCCAACCCCTTTTTATTGTCTCCCCAAGAGTCAAATTTATTCTGTACTATTAGGTAAGGATGTGAGTAATCTGAATATGAATGAAACTCTGCTTGGATCTATTTTAAATAAAGCAGCAGAGAGTCGGCGAACACAAGAAAGATTTTTTGAGAAGTACACACCTCAAATTATTGAGGCAGCGCAGGTAGTCGCTAACTTGCTGGCAGAAGGTAGCAGAATATTTGTAGCTGGTAATGGTGGCTCATCCTGTGACAGCGCTCACATCGCTGTGGAGTTTAATCATCCCATTTTTGAAGAATTGCCAGCATTTGAAGCTGTAGATTTAACGGCGAACCCAGCTTTACTGACAGCTTTGCTCAATGATGTTGGTATGGAAGAGATTTTCGTTCGTCAGTTAGCTGCTCAGGCAAAGCCCAAAGACATTTTTATTGGTATCTCAACCAGTGGTAATTCTACTAATTTAATCAAAGCGTTTGAGTGGGCAAAGGAAAGTAACTTAATTACAATTGCCCTGTTAGGAGGTAATGGTGGCAAAATAGGGAGTGAGTGCGAAACGGACTTTCCTTTCATCGTTGAAGCTAATAGCGATCGCAACATTCACAGAGTTCAAGAAGTTCACCTTCCCCTTTATCATATTCTCTGGGATTTAGTCCATGTTTTTCTACAGAAAAAGCCCCAGTTTAGTAGTTATGCATTAGCATCTAACTGAAATCTTGTACCTTGATATATTATGGCCGAAAAGCCCTCCTTTGCTTAAGGGGGGTTTGGGCAGGGCTAATTCATGTTCACGAGAGAAAATTAGCAACCCTATGTTTCGCGATCGCTAATTAAGCCGATGGGAAACAAGAATTTAGAATGGCGGAATTTAGAATTTAATTGCGGCATTTTTTACCAAAATCTAAGCCAGCCCACACTTTTCCCATAAGAGTCGAAGTGACCCAAGATAGCGTGACTAGCTAGGCCTCCGGACTGTTTGTTCAGTTTCGGGGGTCAGCCTCTCAAGAGCTTGTTCGGAGCTTCTCAGGACCTGGAGATTATTGGCTAAATTAAATTGATAAAACTAGACTAGCAGAATTTTGCTTTTTGGCAAGTTGCGATTTGTTAATCTCATCAAGAATAAACAACTTTTTGGTTGTTTATTAATTAATCTAAACTAGGAAAATAGCCCAAACATATTGTCCAAAAATCAGCAATTTCTTTACAATCATTAGTCACATTTACTTGATAAGATGAACGTGTAGAGATTTGTAGAAACAAAAAGCTTTTAACCTCATCATCCTCAATCTGCTGATCCAACTCAAAACTCCCTCTAGACTTTACGTAATCTAAATAACCAATAATCAACATTATTGTTTATGACATCAACTACTGCTAAAGCTAAATCAAAGCAAAAAGCGAAGAAAGAACATACCAGTGGTGATAAGCGTTTCAAAGTGTTAGATGTGACGATGAAACGCGCTCAAAACCGCCCCGATGCCCTGATTGAAGTTCTTCACAAAGCACAGGAGGCTTTTGGCTATTTAGAAGAAGATGTCTTGCTCTATGTGGCGCGAGGTTTGAAATTACCTCTTAGCCAAGTTTACGGTGTAGCAACTTTCTATCATTTATTTTCTCTCAAACCCAGCGGTGCTCACACCTGCGTAGTTTGTTTAGGAACTGCTTGTTATGTTAAAGGTGCAGCGGCCTTATTGGAAAAAATGGCTCAGGAATTCCAGCTTAGTCCAGGAGAAACCACGCCAGATAATCAGATGTCTTTGGTAACGGCTCGTTGTATTGGTGCCTGTGGTTTAGCACCAGCAGTGGTTTTTGATGGTGAAGTCGCAGGGAACCAAACCCCAGAGTCAGTACTGGAGAGGGTGCAGGCAAGTATTAAGGGTGAAGAGATGATGGGGTGATGGGGTGAGGAGATGAGGAGGAGAAGAGATGGATTTAACAGAATTACTGGAAATTGGTCAGCAAGAGAGAAAGCGCCAAAAGAGTATTCGGGTGCGTTGCTGTAGTGCGGCTGGGTGTGCATCCTCGAATTCCCAGGCGGTGAAACAGGCTTTAGAGTCAGCGGTTAAAGAGGCTGGTAAGCAAGAAGAGGTGGAGGTTTGCGGCGTTGGTTGCATGAAATTTTGTGGTCGAGGGCCACTGGTTGATGTTGAAGCAACGGGTACTCTTTATGAGCAGGTGACACCTGAGCAAGCTCCTTCCATTATCGGCGCTCTCAATGGTGGCACAGCTCAAGCAAAGTTAGGCAATGCTGATCATCCCTTTTTCACTCGCCAGCAACCAATTGTGCTGGAAAATAGTGGCAAGATTAACCCGGAGCGCATTAAAGAATATATTGCAGTAGGAGGTTATCAGCAACTCTATCATGTCCTACAGGAAATGAGTCCCACCACGGTAGTTGAAGAAATTACCCGCAGTGGCTTAAGGGGACGAGGTGGTGGCGGCTATCCCACGGGTTTGAAGTGGGCCACGGTGCAAAAGATGCCGGGAGAGCAGAAGTACGTAATCTGCAACGCAGATGAAGGTGATCCCGGCGCTTTTATGGATCGTTCTGTATTAGAAAGTGATCCTCATCGTGTCTTAGAAGGAATGGCGATCGCAGGCTATGCAGTCGGTGCTAACCACGGCTATATTTACGTCAGAGCCGAATATCCCCTTGCTATTAAACGCTTAGAAACAGCCATCAAGCAAGCGAAAAGACTCGGTATCTTAGGCAGTCAAATCTTTGATTCTCCCTTCGACTTTAAAATTGACATCCGTGTCGGTGCGGGAGCCTTTGTCTGTGGGGAAGAAACGGCCTTAATTGCCTCTATTGAAGGTAAGCGAGGCACCCCCCGTCCCCGTCCCCCTTACCCTGCTGAGTCCGGCTTGTGGCAAAATCCTACCCTAATTAATAACGTTGAAACCTTCGCCAATATTATTGCCATCATCCGCCAGGGAGCAGACTGGTACTCCAGCATTGGCACAGAAAAAAGCAAAGGAACCAAAGTCTTCGCCCTAACTGGCAAAATCCGCAATACTGGTCTAATTGAAGTCCCGATGGGCATTAGTTTACGGGAAATTGTCGAAGAAATGGGCGGCGGCGTACCCAACGGCCAAGTTAAAGCAGTGCAAACAGGTGGCCCCTCCGGCGGTTGCGTACCAGCCGAACTCTTTGATACCCCCGTAGAGTATGATTCCCTAATTAAATTAGGCACGATGATGGGTTCCGGCGGCATGATCGTCATGGACTCCGACACTAACATGGTAGACGTGGCTAAATTTTATATGGAATTCTGTAGAGAAGAATCCTGCGGTAAATGCGTCCCCTGTAGGGCCGGAACGGTGCAGATGTACGAACTTTTGAACAAAATTACTAATCAAAAAGCTACTCTAGCAGACATAGAAAAACTAGAATCCCTCTGCGGTATGGTCAAAGCCATGAGTTTATGTGGTCTAGGCCAGTCAGCACCCAACCCCGTTGTGAGTACTTTACGCTATTTTCGGGATGAGTATTTGGCATTGATTGGGACGGGAGTCGGGAGTCGGGAGTCGGGAGTCGGGAGGTAAGGGAGATGGGGAAGATGGGGGAGATGGGGAAGATGGGGGAGATGGGGAAGATAAACAATTAAAAATTTTCCCTGTTCCCTATTCCCTTAGAGAAACAATTTTCCGTTTTCAATTTCCCATTTAACAATTTTCAAATAGGTTAAAAAGATGGCAGTAAAAACCTTAACAATTAATGACCAAATGGTCAGCGCTCGTGAGGGGGAGACTATCTTAGAAGTGGCGCATGAAGCTGGTATCCGTATTCCTACACTTTGCTATCTCAATGGGGTTTCTACCGTTGGTGCTTGTCGGATGTGTTTGGTAGAGGTGACTGGTATTAATAAACTTTTACCTGCTTGCGTTACTGAGGTAGCAGAAGGGATGGAGATTCACACCCATACCGAGCAACTCCAGGAATACCGACGCATGAATGTCGAGATGCTTTTTGCTGAAGGTAATCATATCTGCGCTGTTTGTGTGGCTAATGGCAACTGCGAACTGCAAGATTTAGCTATTGAAGTGGGTATGGATCACTCTCGTTTTCCCTATCGCTTTCCCCAAAGGGATGTCGATGTATCTCATCCTCAATTTGGCATTGATCATAACCGCTGTGTGCTATGTACTCGTTGCGTGCGGGTTTGTGATGAAATTGAAGGCGCTCATGTTTGGGATGTGGCCAACCGAGGGGAACATTCCCAGGTAATTACAGGTTTACATCAACCTTGGGGTGAGGTAGATGCTTGCACTTCCTGCGGTAAATGCGTAGATGCTTGTCCGACAGGGGCAATTTTCCGTCAAGGCTCAACGGTAGCAGAATTGGAAAAAGACAGAGGAAAACTAGAATTTCTGGTCACAGCACGGGAGAAAAAACAATGGACAAGATAAAACTAGCAACAGTCTGGCTGTGCGGTTGTTCCGGCTGCCACATGTCCTTCCTCGACCTAGATGAGTGGCTATTTGACCTAGCCGAAAGAGCAGAACTGGTTTATAGTCCCTTCGCCGATCTTAAAGATTATCCCGAAGGCGTAGATGTAGTGCTAGTAGAAGGTGGTGTGGCCAACGAAGACAACCTCGAACTAATCTACAAAGTCAGAGAACGGAGTAAATGCCTCGTTTCCTTCGGTGACTGTGCAGTAACCGCCAATGTACCCGCCATGCGAAATATGCAAAAAGGAGCCGATCCCGTTCTCAAACGCTGTTACCTTGAACTGGCAGACGAAAGTGCTCAATTACCCAAAGAAGAAGGCATCGTTCCCCCCTTACTTGACCAAGTACGTCCCGTCCATGAAATAGTACCAGTAGATATTTATCTACCCGGATGTCCCCCCTCAGCCGAGCGAATTAAAGAAGCGATCGCACCTCTTTTGAGAGGAGAAAAACCGAAAATAGAAGGAAGAGAAATGTTAAAGTTTGGCTAAAAAAATGAATTTAGAATTTAGAATTTAGAATTTAGAATTGAAAACTGTTAATCTCCCTCTGCTTCCCATCTCCCCTGCTTCCCCTGCTCCCCTGCTCCCCCATCCTCCAAGAGGTTCGATCATGATGAAAGCCGTAGAAATTATGAGCAAAGAAGTAGTTACCATTCGCGGTGCGGCGAAGGTAGCTGAGGCGGTAAATATCATGAGAGAAAAAAGCCTACGGGCTTTAATTGTTGATCGCACCCATGACCAAGATGCCTATGGCATTGTGACGGAAACAGATATAGTTTGCAAGGTAACGGCTTTTGGTAAAAACCCGAAAGAGGTAAGGGTTTACGAAATTATGACCAAGCCTTGTATTGTGGTCAATCCTGACTTGGGTGTCGAATATGTGGCACGGTTATTTGTTAATAACGGCATTCATCAAGCTCCAATTATTCAGAAAGGATTACTTGGTATTATTTCCATCACTGATATTTTAATTAAAAGTGATTTTATCGAACAACCTCAAGCAATTATCCTAGAACAAAAAATTAGAGAAGGCATAAAAAATGCCCGTGCCATCTGCGAGCAAGTTGGTGCTACTAGCAAAGAATGTATTACTACTTGGCAAATCATCGAAGAACTAGAAGCAGAAGCAGCACATCAGCTAGTTCAGAAACTACCAAAAACAGCCTTTGAAGAATACCGCGAAGAGTATCCAGAAATAACAGATGAGATGTATGACAACTGGTGTGGTGGTTAATGTATGAGGGAGATGGGGAGACGGGGGGACGGGGAGCAGGGGAGCAGGGGAGTAGGGGCAGCAGGGGAAGCAGGGGCAGCAAAGGGAGATTAACAGTTTTCAATTCTAAATTCTAAATTCTAAATTCTCCATTCCTGTTGTTACTTAGTTAAAGGAAGAGTATTTTTATGTCTAAGACAGTAATAATTGACCCAGTTACTCGCATTGAAGGTCATGCCAAAATATCTATCTTTTTAGATGATGCAGGTGAGGTTTCTGATGCTCGTTTCCATGTTGTAGAATTTCGTGGTTTTGAGAAATTCTGCGAGGGTAGACCGTTTTGGGAAATGGCGGGAATTACTTCTCGTATTTGTGGAATTTGTCCTGTTAGTCACTTGCTAGCTTCAGCTAAAACCGGGGATAAAATTCAGGCGGTGCAGATTCCGACCGCTGGGGAGAAGCTACGGCGGATGATGAATTTGGCTCAGATTACTCAGTCTCATGCTCTTAGTTTTTTCCATCTAAGTAGTCCCGACTTTTTATTGGGTTGGGATTCTAATCCTGCTACTCGTAATGTTTTTGGTTTGATGGCATCTGACCCAGATTTGGCGAGAGGGGGTATCCGTTTGCGTCAATTTGGTCAGCAGATAATTGAATTGTTGGGTGCAAAGAAAATTCACTCAGCTTGGGCGGTTCCGGGAGGTGTGCGTACACCTTTATCTGAAGAGGGACGGAGTTGGGTACGCGATCGCTTACCGGAGTCTCGCGCCACAATTGAAAATGCCCTGAGTTTATTTAAAGGTTTACTGGATCAATTTACGACAGAAGTAGAAGCTTTTGGTCAATTTCCCTCTTTATTTATGGGATTAGTCGGTAAAAATGGGGACTGGGAACACTATGGAGGTCATCTCCGCTTTACTGATAGTGAGGGTAATATTGTTGCCGATAATTTGAGTGAAGATGACTACCCAGAATTCTTGGGTGAAGCGGTTGAAAAATGGTCTTATCTCAAGTTTCCCTATTATAAACCTTTAGGATATCCCGATGGTATCTATCGGGTAGGGCCATTAGCAAGACTCAATGTTTGCAATCAAATTGGTACATCGGCAGCTGATCAAGAATTAAGAGAATTTCGCGATCGCGCTGGTGGGGTGGCTACTTCTTCATTTTTCTACCATTATGCTCGCCTGGTTGAAATCTTGGCAGCAATAGAAAAGATTGAACAATTAGTAAATGATCCTGATATTGTTTCCTCTCGCACCCGTGCTACTGCTGGGATTAACAAGCTAGAAGGAATTGGGGTAAGTGAGGCACCACGGGGTACTTTATTCCATCATTATCAAGTAGATGAAAATGGTTTAATTAAGAAGGTTAATTTAATTATTGCCACGGGTCAAAATAATTTGGCAATGAATAAAACTGTGGCACAAATTGCTAAGCATTATATTCACACTCCAGAAATTCCAGAAGGGATGTTAAATCGGGTAGAGGCAGGAATTCGTGCTTTTGACCCTTGTTTGAGTTGTTCGACTCATGCTTTTGGTCAAATGCCTTTGCAGATTCAATTGGTAGGGATTGATGGGGTGGTGTTAGATGAAGTGCGGCGGGGTTAATACAATGAGACGTACTATTGATGATTTCTTAAGTGGGCGTTGCTGAATCAAGGTATGAAAATAAAAACTAAATAATCTGAAGTATTCGCCATTTAATAGTCTGGCGATCGCCTACAAATGAAAATCATACCTAAAATCAGCAACGCCGAATTAAACTGTGGTTTTTTTTAATGCGATCGCTTGAAAAAGCATACCGCGATTCAGCAACGCCTCTTGTGACAGCATTGGTGCGGTTGAGAGGTTGCACACCAACCAAAACAAAAAACTTTAGCTTATAACAGTTATAAGAATTACTAATGTTTTTTTTCGACTCAATTGCCATACAGTGGTCTTACCAATCACTGATGTTTCATATTTAATTGCATCGTTCTGTCATGATAAAAGCCCTTTTCAATGTCTTCCTTCTGAGATGTGGGAGTTGGACATGGATTTAAGCCTGATCGTCTCTAATATCCTCAATCCACCTGTCCTGTTTTTCTTTTTGGGTATGTTGGCTGTTTTTGTCAAATCCGATCTGGAAATTCCGGCTCCTTTTCCCAAATTGTTATCTCTCTACTTGCTATTCGCCATTGGATTTAAGGGAGGAGTGGAACTGATTAAAAGTGGTGTAACTCAGGAAGTGGTTTTTGCCCTTTTAGCTGCGGTATTAATGGCTTGTGCTGTTCCTATTTACACCTTTTTTATCCTTAAGCTAAGACTAGACACCTATGATGCTGCGGCGATCGCTGCAACCTATGGTTCTATCAGTGCGGTGACGTTCATTACGGCTGGAGCATTCCTGCAAGAGTTGGGAATTGACTATGATGGTTATATGGTGGCGGCTCTAGCACTGATGGAATCTCCTGCTATTATTGTCGGGCTGATTCTGGTTAATCTCTTTGCTGTTAACCAGGAAGATCGGGAATTTTCTTGGCCAGAAGTTCTGCAAGAAGCCTTCCTGAATAGCTCTGTCTTTCTGCTAGTGGGTAGCCTGGTGATTGGAGTCCTGACGGGAGAACACGGTTGGGAGGTGTTAGAACCCTTTACTCAAGGATTGTTTTACGGTCTTCTGACATTTTTTCTGCTGGATATGGGACTGGTTGCAGCCAAAAGAATTAAAGACTTGCAAAAAACTGGCTTTTTTCTCGTTTCTTTTGCCATACTGATCCCAATCGTCAATGCAGGTATTGGAATCCTCATTGCCAGATTGATTGGAATGGCTCAGGGAGATGCGCTTTTGTTTGCCGTGCTGTGTGCCAGTGCGTCTTATATCGCCGTTCCCGCTGCGATGCGGTTAACGGTTCCAGAAGCCAACCCTAGCTTGTACGTTTCTACCGCCCTTGCTGTCACGTTTCCTTTCAATATTATTGTGGGGATTCCTTTATATCTATACGGGATTAATACGCTCTGGAGATAAGATCATGCATCCAGTTAAACGAATAGAAATTATCGCGAATTCATTTGAACTTGGCAAAATTTTAGATGGCTTAAAACAAGGTGGTGTAACAGGACATATCGTTATCCGCAATGTCGCCGGACAGGGACTTAGAGGAAACTCTGAAGATTTGGACATGACCATGCTAGATAATGTCTACGTTATTGCCTTTTGTCCCCCGGAAACACTTAAACCCGCTGTAGAAACTATTCGACCAATTCTCAACAAGTTTGGAGGTGCTTGTTACATTTCCGATGCGACAGAAATTCGCTCGATGAGATGCGTTGCGTCAATTTGAGGACAAGGGAAGATGGGGGTAGAAAGAATTCAGAATTAAGAATTAAGAATGCAGAAAAATGAGGGTGATGGGGGTGATGAGGGAGAAAAGAATTGCCAAAAATCCCTAATCATCCCGTAAATATGCAATGCAATAAAAGGAAAGCTTTAGTTGAGGCTAGGGTTAGTTTTGACTGAAGGTTTTAGTTGACAATGTTGACTTTTTTTAATAATCATGAATCAAAATAATGGCTGGATTGGTCGTCGCAGTTTCTTGAATTTGACAGGAAGCGCCGGAGTAGCTTTGGTGAGTGCTGTTACGGGGGGTGCTTTATGGAGTATGAAGTCAGAGCAAGCGATCGCTGCCTCACCAGTACTTGAACCTCTCAGTCCTGATGCTGCACTACAACGGCTGATGGATGGTAATCAACGGTTTGTCAAGCAGAAGAGTAAACATCCCGATCAATCAAGGGTACGGATGCAAGAAGTTGCTCAAGCACAACACCCGTTTGCAACTGTGCTCAGCTGCGCTGATTCACGAGTGACTCCCGAAATCTTATTTGATGAAGGAATCGGTGACTTATTTGATGTCCGGGTTGCCGGAAATATTGTAATTCCGGAAGTGTTGGGTAGCATAGAATATGCGGTAGCTCTCCTTGGCACTCCTGTGCTGATGGTTTTAGGTCACGAACGCTGTGGTGCTGTCACGGCTGCTGTTCAAGGAGAACCTCTTCCCGGACAAATTGGTTCTTTTGTTAAAGCCATCAAACCAGCTATTTCCAGGACAAAAGGTCAATCAGGCGATCCGGTTGATAATGCAGTGGTTGCTAATGTTGAGTATCAAATTGAAAAGTTGAAGCGGGGTTCAAAGATTTTGTCTGAGCGAGTGCAAGATGGCAAGCTGACAATTGTGGGAGGACGCTACGATCTTGATAGTGGAGAAGTCATCCTAATTTAGCCCATCTAGACATTCAGTTGTTTTCCTACCCCAAAAAAAGTTTATCGGCAGGATTCTTACTTTCATCCCAAAAGGGTATCGAGAAATACCTGCTACTGTTATGGGCTATGGAGTTCCCAAGAATTGTATGCCAAGATGAACGCGAATCCTCCGATGGCTGAGCCCCTCATGGTGATGCGATCGCTTGCCAACAACGAGTTTCAAATGTCGCTTCATGAGGTAGTCTTAACTCTCATCAACTAATTCATAGCAGTGAAGGACAATCATCATGTGTTGACTGGTTAGAAGGATAGAACTATGGCACAGATTGACCGAACACGCCCAAATTTCCAACACCGATACACCGATACGGTAAAATCGAACTAAATGAACAACTATCTGATTTTGGCGATCGCATCGGCTAAGATTGAGAGATAACTTTGCCAGAATACTTTCGACGCTTCAGTGTTCCCTCGATAATTCCACGCTGCAAGTCATTTAGATGTTTGCTTGTCTTGAGATGAAATGTAGCAAGTAACATCGCACTACCCCAAAAATAGCTTGTAAGCTGGATTTTTATTCTCATCCCAATAGCGATAACCCAGGGTATCAAGAAATGCCTGCCACTCTTCCATCTCGCGAGGAGGTACTTGCATTCCCACCACAATTCGCCCATAATCTGCCCCATTATTGCGGTAGTGAAAGAGGCTGATATTCCAGTTGGGACTCATGGCACCAACGAATTTCATTAAAGCACCAGGACGTTCGGGAAACTCAAAACGGTAGAGTAATTCATTTTC
>JBAUJE010000131.1:0-41813 GCA_049683475.1 Coleofasciculaceae cyanobacterium
ATGAATGAGTCAAATGACTCGCTGTTAGGCTCGGTTGTCTATGCAAGGGGGAGTCGTTCCCCCTCATGTCTTAAAGCCAGAGGCTCCCCGACTCCCCCTTCCGAACCCCGATTTCCGGTGGGTATTATCGGACGACCGATTAACCATTACATTTAGGGATGGCTTCAAGGCTGGAACCTTTAAAATGTGGGGAACTCGTGATTTGCACTTTTATCAGAAGAAGCAAATTAAACGAGTACGAGTTGTACGCAGGGCTGATGGATATTACCTTCAGTTTTCCATAGATCAAGAGCGCAACGAGCATCACGAACCAACGAACAAGATGTTAGGTATAGATGTTGGTTTGAACCATTTCTACACCGACTCTGATGGCAAGAAAATAGAAAACCCTAGGTTTCTAAGAAAGGCAGAAATCGCCCTAAAACGCGCACAAAAACGTGTTTCTAGAAAAGCCAAGGGTTCCAAGAATCGCATCAAAGCCATCAAGAGACTTGGTAGAGCGCATCTATTGGTATCAAGGCGGCGTAAAGATTTTGCAGTTAAGACGGCAAGAGCGCTTGTCCAGTCGGCAGACTTGGTAGCCATTGAAGACCTAAAAGTGCGAAACATGGTTAAAAACCATCATTTAGCTAAGTCAATTAGTGATGCGTCGTGGACACTGTTCAGGCAGTGGCTGGAGTATTTTGGGACAGTGTTTGGTGTACCAATAATTGCTGTTGCACCTCATTACACCTCTCAAAACTGTTCAGCCTGTGGGCAGGAAGTTAAGAAAACTTTGTCCACTCGCACCCATGAATGTACTTATTGTGGGTACACTGACTGCCGAGACAAAAATGCCGCGAACAATATTTTGGCCAAGGCATTGCTTGGTCTGGCACAACTACCGGGGGGCACTCGGAAAGTTACGCCTGCCGATGAGAATACCCTCTGCTTGGATGGGGAAACCCAAAAAAGTAAGGTTGCTCGTAGAACCAGGAAATCTCAGCAGTGATGTTGGGAATCCCCATCCTCGGCGTAAGCAGGGTGGGGAGGATGTCAACATAGAGAAGACTCTCTTGAGATAAATATAAGTTCACTCTGGCATGATTGCCTCTAGCGAGTTTCAGGATTACCTACAAGAAATCTGCCGCCGCTACGAGGAGTGGTGGGTTGTGGATGCGTTGACTGAAACAATCGCGACTAGACAGGCAACCTTCTTCTTTGAGCAGATGGTGCTAACTGAGGATAAGGAGAAGAAACGAGAGGAAAAGCCGCAGAAAGTCTCACTGCCGATATTCAAAGGAATCCAGAATTACGTCGAATCTGAGCATATTTTACTGGTAGGTTCGCCCGGTGTCGGCAAATCAACCGCGCTTTTGCGTTGTTTGGTCAGTTTTGCAAAAAAGGAGCTTGAGAAACCAGAACCTAGAATTCCCGTGCTGGTTCGGTTGAAAGAGTACCATGTACGTTTTTCGAGTTCTGAAGATCCTTCAGGGATGTTGACTCTAATTAGAAATGCTCTTAAGCCACAACTACGACTGAAAATTCCAGAAATTGAAGAACTATTGTTTCAGAAACGTCTGATTCTGCTCTTGGATGGCTTGAACGAGATGCCAGCAGACACCGTTCGTACACAACTGAAAGCATTTCGTGAGGAGTGCCGAGATTCCGAGATACCACTTATCAGCACAACGCGAGAGTTAGGCAGTGGCGATTTAGGCATCAAGAGGCGATTGGAAATTCAACCTCTCAATTCTTCAGAAATAGATCGCTTCTTGCGAGAATGTATGCCCAGTCAAGCACAACGGGTGTGGCAATTGTTGAGCCGAGACAATCGAGAGTTGAGCCGCACGCCATTTGTTTTGTGGATGCTGTATCAATTGTTTCAGGAGACGGGCGTTGTTGTAGAGACTTTGGGAGAGGCATTCCGTCAATTTTTTAGGTATTTCAAAAAATATAAGGAAGACGCACCCACTACAGATGAGCGTCGTAAAGCTTGGAATCCTTGGTTGGAATATCTGGCATTCACAATGCTGAACTCTACAGGGCAAAATGATTCTGGCTTGGTAATCTCTGATGAGTTAGCAGAAAAAATCCTTGCTGAAAAGTTTGGCGAGCTTTATGGTTCTTCATCCCGGATTGAAGAGTTGCTTAAGTATCACCTTTTAGAGAGAATCTCTGATAGGGAAATTAGTTTTCACCATCAACTAATTCAGGAATACTACGGGGCGGAATACTTGCTGCCTCAGCTAACTAGACTTATCAAAAAACAATCAGGTCAAAAATACACTGCATTTGAGATAGATTATCTCAACCAGTTGAAATGGACAGAGCCAATTTCCATCATGCTTGGGCTACCGGAGATAAAGGATAACCCAGCAAGAAGAATAATAGAGCTGTCTCTAGAGGTGGATTTGTATTTGGGGGCAAGGTTAGCAGGAGAGGTGAAACCTCAGTTGCAAGAACAAACAGTTAGATTAGTTAGTGCAGTTAAACAATTCAATGGACAAGATGTACAGGAGTGTTTGCAAATTGAGCTTTTGGGAAAGACGAAATCAAACAAAGCTGTTCCAAAGCTTCGATCCGTTTTGCATAGAATAAAGTTTCATCAAATAGCTCTCGTGGAATGGGGTGAAGATCCTCAAGCTGAGACAATTCATAAAGCGTGTGAAGCGCTAGGTGAAATTGCTTCTGATGAGAGTGTTCATGATCTCTTAGAAGTCTTAAAAGATCCTGACTTTTATATGCGTGCTAGTGCAGCAGGGGCATTAGGTGAAATCAAGTCTTATAAAGCTGTGCATAGCTTGATTCAAGAGTTTGAAAGTATCACAACTTATATCAATGAACTCTGCGAGGTAGAGTGTGACACCGAAAAGCATGAAGAAGTAATAGGTAATCACATTCAAGATGCAACATACGCACTCGATAGCATCGCTTATGCACTGGGCAATATTGGAGATGAGGAGGCAGTTTTTATACTAATTCAGGAGCTTAATGATCCATACTCTGGTGTACGTGCCAGTGTAGCGAATGCATTAGGTTGTATTCGGGATAAATGTGCAATTCCAGCTTTAATAGAAGCTTTAGAAGATCATGATTATGAGGTGCGTAAGAGTGTGGTAGATGCACTAAGTAACATTGGCGAGGCAGCAGTTCCAGATTTACGCGAAGCCCTGAAATATCTTGATTCTGATACATGTGTGAGTGCAATAGAAGTACTGAGTAAAATTGGTACAGATGCAGCAGTTTCGGCTTTACGCGAAGCTTGCGAAAATCCTGACTCTGATGTGCATGAAAGTGCAATAGAGGCTATAGAAGAAATTACTAATGCTGACTTTACGACACCAATAGAAATTAATAATCAAAGGCAAAATGAATTCGATATTTACCCAAAACGGACTCAAACCATAAATAAGATTGAATCAGAAAGTGAGACTTCACAACTGCTCAAAGCTCTTGAAAATCCTGATCTTAACGTCCGTAGATTATCTGTTGATAAGTTAGGAAAGATTGGTACTCCCATAGCGTTAGCTCATCTTTGGATATTGCAGGTACAAGCTCCATCATGGGAATTAGTTAGAGCGATCGCAGCTATCCAATCACGCTGCGGATTCTACAACTACGAAATTGTTGAGTTAGCATCCCCTCAGACAATGGAAGGTCGAAAGTGCAGATCAGAAGATTTTCTACAGGATAAGCTAGATATCATTACCTACGAGATAAAAGAGATAAAAAAGGTGTCAGAAGAACCCAAGGGCATCATTACTACTCAAAACTACTTTGAACAAGGTACTCATACTCACACCCACAATTACGCAAACAATGAAACTCTAAAACAACAAATTCCCGAACTTCGCCAATTGGTGCATCAACTTCAGCAAACCCACCAACCCACTACCGAAGTCCAAGCTGCTGAAATCATTGATGTTGAATTTAGCGAAATCCAACAGACGAATCCGACTCGCTGGCAAACAATCCGCAAACAACTGCAACTTTTAAATCGCCAAATCCTCAATCCCGAAAGTCACCTTAAAGCCACAAAAGCTACCCTTGCTGAAGTCACTAAACACTACCTCGAAGAAAGTGTTGTCTCCAAAGCCCTTATCACCTATTTAGACACCATGAGTGGCGAAACTGACCAAGGAGAATAATTCATACAAATCACCATAGAACTTCCCGACACATTGCAAATCAACTAAAACTGCAACCCACTACAATCTTCTGCCTAATTTTGGCACTCTTCCCCTGCTCCCCCATCTCCCTCATCTCCCCAATCTCCCCCATCACCCCCATCACCCTCATCTCCCCGACACCACCCACTCTCGCAACAGAGAATTAACCTGTTCTGGCACCTCATCATGAGGACAATGACCCGCTTGCAGATAATGTTCTTTTAACTGAGGATAATATTGCCGAAACCTTGCCCCCCGTTGTTTGGCATTCATCCAAGGGTCAGCTTCTCCCCACAGTAGTAAAAGTGGACAGGTAATCTGTTGTAAGAGAACATCAACTTTCTCTCCCTGGGGTGATTTGAAGACAGAAGCAAAGACCTTATGAGCACCAGCATCACAAGATGGTCGGTAAATTTCTTCTACTAATTGGTCTGTAATGGCACTCTGGTCAAGATAAACCTTCTTAAGGGTTTTGCGAATGGTAGAACGTCTTCGGACATACTGGAAAAGGAGAAAACTAGCCCAGGGTTGCAGTAAAGTTGACCGAATAAATTTTTGTAGAGGACTTGGTTGAGGAGGTACTTTCGTATCGGTAAAAGGACCAGCACTGTTGAGTAAGACTAAACCCGCAGCCGAGGTGGGACGTTGGGCTGCTACACAAAGTGCAGAATAGCCACCCAAAGAGTTACCAGCCAAAACCACTGGTTGACCAATCACTTCAGTGATAAAGTCGTGTAATTGATCTCGCCACAAGTCACCACCGTACTGCCAATCAGGTTTAGCGGAACGTCCAAATCCCAACAGGTCAATTGCCCAAACGGAAAAATCTTGGCTTAGTTCAGCAATATTTTTGCGCCAATGGTCGGTTGATGCCCCAAAACCGTGAACTAATAGTAAGGGTGGGTGTCCTGCTTGCTGCTGTCCTGCTTGCACATAGTAGATGGGTTGACCTCGCCATTGCCAGTAGCCGCCGGGGATAGGAGCAGTAGTAGGACTGGGAGTTAACTGTCTAGTCACGTTAAATGTTAAGTAAAGTTAACTGTATTATTTTAGATCCGTTCCCTATTACCTGTTCCCTTAACTCTCCAAGGTCTACTGTAGGGTGGGCAAAAACCACGGAGTTTGAAAACCTTATGCTCTGTCAGTTAACTTTGCCCACCCTACCCAACTGCCTTCTGCCTTCTGCCCTTTACCGTCTTATGTTTACATAATGTAATATAATAAGGATCTACCTGGACAAAAAGTTAAGATATTTCCAGATATTACTGGAAATTAGTGTAAACATCTGAACGAAAGGGAGTCAAATTAATGTCTATCGAGACATTAGAGAAGCGTTCTACAGTCCGCAAGCCCGCGCCTCGCTACCGCGTTTTGCTTCATAACGATGACTTCAATTCAATGGAGTATGTAGTTAATGTATTGCTGACGACGGTGGCCAGTCTAACTCAGCCTCAAGCTGTTAGCATCATGATGGAAGCTCATCATAGCGGTGTAGCCTTGGTGATTACCTGCGCTCAAGAACATGCTGAATTTTACTGCGAAACTTTTAAAAACCACGGTTTGACTAGCACCATTGAACCTGATGAATAGTCAGGTTTATACAAGTTATTTTAAATAGAAGAAATACTGCTCCATAAATTAGCCAGATACCCAGCACCAGTACGGCTTGGTCTATTTCTCTTGACCTTGCTGCTTTTTTGGTTACCTGTAGCAGCGCCTATCTACCTGCTGGGTGATGACCCCAATCTCGTCACTATCTTGACGATGGTAGTTTTGTTTGGGGAGTTCTTGCTTTTGCTGCGCTGGTGGGGTAAGAAAGTAGACGGAAATCCTCATGTCTTTGCCAGTTATGGTTTACAAAGCAGTAGGAAAAATACTTTAAATTTACTCACTGGCTTAAGTATTGGTCTGTTAATAACTCTAAGTTTATTTTTTCTAGAAGGGTTATTAGGTTGGCTGGAATTTCAAAAGCCTCAAGTTTCTATAGTCAAGATAATTTTAGAAGGATTACTCAGCGCTTTAGGTATTGGTCTAGCAGAAGAATTAGTATTTCGTGGCTGGTTATTAAATGAGTTAGAAAGAGATTATAGTTTCAAAACTTCCCTGTGGGTTGATGCCATTATCTTCGCCATTGCTCACTTTCTCAAACCTTTATCAGAGATAATCCGCACCTTAGTACAGTTTCCGGCTCTACTTTTACTAGGATTAATATTAGTTTGGGCGAGGCGATCGCAACGAGGTCGCCTTGGTCTGCCTATCGGTTTGCATGGTGGTCTAGTCTGGGGTTACTATATTATCAGCGTTGGGCAATTAGTGCAATATACCAACCAAGTTCCCCCCTGGATTACTGGCGTTGATGGTAATCCGATAGCTGGGTGTATGGGGCTGCTATTTTTGGGTGTTCTTGCCTTGTGGATGCAGAAGCTTTCTGTCTCCAGGTAATTTAGGTTTTTCTCAAGTAAATAATTTCTTGGTTCTTCTCTGCCAAACGGAAGAACTAGAGTGGCTATTTTTTATTTTATTTGTAGCAAAAAAAAAGTGAGCAGCCACTAGCTCAGATACAGGGCATTTGCCAGAACCATTTTGCAGTTTCTGGTGTGAGGTCTTAACAATGAATAAACAGCAATTGAGTTTTATTGGTAGGGTAATTTTCTTCTACTTAGTAGTTGGCTGGTTGCCTTGGGGAGTAATGTCTGCCTTTGCAGTAGAGGCAACTGAATTATCCTCTAAATCCCTAAAATCCCTCCCCAACCCTCCTCTACCAGGAGAGGGAGCAAGCTTTCCTCCTACTACACCGGGGGAATTTAGAGAGGTCAATTCGACAGATACTAATTTACAAACAGTTGATTCCCCTGTGCTAGCTCAATTAGTTGAGAGCAATAGTTCCGAGTCATCGAGTATGGAACAGATAAATTCTGTTTCTCAACTTGCCGATGATACGAGTATGGGACAGGTAACTTCTGTTTCTCAACTCTCGGATGTACAACCTCAAGACTGGGCCTATGAAGCTTTGAGAAGTTTGGTAGAACGTTATGGTTGTATTGCAGGATATCCGGATGGTACTTTTCGCGGGAACCGTCCCCTGACTCGCTATGAATTTGCTGCTGGTTTAAATGCCTGTATGCAACAAATTGAGAGATTAATTGCCGTCGGTTCTTCTGATAGCTTCAGTGAAGAAGATTTAAACAGGCTGCAAAGATTAATTGATGACTTTAGTGTAGAATTAGCTACTCTGGGAGCACGGGTAGATAATCTGGAAGGACGCACCGCTTTTCTAGAAGATCATCAGTTTTCCACCACAACTAAACTTAGTGGAGAGGCAATTATTTCAGTTGTAGGTGCTACTGGGGGAGATAGGGATAATAGTGATGGTGTGACAGGAGATGACCCGAACATCATACTAACTAACCGAGTTAGATTAAATCTCACCACTAGCTTTACAGGTAAAGACGCACTAATTACTGGTTTACAAGCTCATAACTTTGGAGGTGCTGTAGACGGTTCTGGTAGTATTCAAAATAGCTTATTCCCTGGCTCATCTTTCCTGAGTGCAGGTTCAAGTAAACTCAACTTTGAGCCTCAGTTTCCCCGCTTTAATCCTCAAGATTTATCGACAATTGATGCTAACTCAGTTGAACTCTACAAGCTGCTTTATATTTTCCCCGCCTTTAAAGATGTTACCCTCTTTGCAGGAACTGCGGCGGAAGTTTCCGATGCTTTCCCTGCTATTATTCCCTTTGCTAGTGAGGGACAAGGGGCAATTTCTCGCTTCGCGGCTTTAAACCCAGTAGTGCGGGTGTCAGGTGGTACTTCTGGTCGAGGTTTAGCATCAGCGGCGGGTTTCATTTGGGGTATTTCTGATCAGTTAGATTTGCGTGCTTTGTATGGTAGTGTTAACGCAGCTATTCCTTCCCAAGAAGGTAATAATGTATTGGGAGCAGGCTTGTTTAGTGGTAGTACGGTCGCAGCTACTCAGTTAACTTTTAGTCCTAGTAAAAATTTCGATTTAGGTATTAACTATGCCTATAGTCACCACGACCTTAATCTCTTAGCTACGGGACTGTCTAGTTTTTCTGCTCAACCTTTATCTATTCCTGGTTCAGATCCTTTCAACACACCGCTTAATATTAATTCCGTTGGTGCAACTGTAGCTTGGCGTGTAGCACCAAAAATTACTTTAACTGGCTATGGTGCATACTTCTTTGTAGACTCTGTTGCGGGGCCAGATGCTTCCTCCAATTTTAGTAGTTGGATGGCCGGTCTTCATTTTGCAGATGTGTTGAGGGAAGGAGACAGCGCAGGTCTTATTTTTGGACAACCTCTTTTCCGGGTTGATGCAGGTGGTGCAGCAGAGTTAACAGAACCAAATATTGACCGTGCTACTCCTTACCATTTAGAGGCTTTTTACAACTTTAGGGTGAACGATAACATTAGTATTACTCCTGGTGCTTTTGTGCTCTTTAATCCAGAAGGTGATGCTAATAATGACACCACAACTGTAGGGGTACTGCGTACTACTTTCACTTTCTAGTAGATAAGTGGGGAGTAATGAGTAATAGACCTCTTGCAAAAGTCGATTTTTAGCTGTAGGGGCGTAGCATTTGCGCCCGGATTTATCGGTGAGATCAAGGTTGTTATCCGCAAATGCTACGCCCTTCTAGGATTTATGCTGAAGAAAGACTACGCGATCGCGAACAAAGGCTTCGGGCGATTTTTAATCAGACTTTTCAATTTATTGGACTCCTCACCCCTGAAGGAACCCTGTTAGAAGCTAATCAAACTGCATGAATCTTTCCCTCTTAATTATGCAACAAGTCTATTTCCCAAAGCCAAGATTTATAGCTAGACTCAGCTTGAGTATTGTACTTCTGTTCTATACCTTGTTTTAAATTATCTGACGGTCGATACAAAAATACATTATTAAAATCGGCAGTAATTTTAGGTATAGCAGGTTCAACCACTAACTGAAGCTGCGTGTCTGGTTTGAGTAAGTGAGCAATAGACAAAACTCGACCAGGAATTTCATCTGTAATTACCAGAGGTTGCTCAGTTTGATTAATAATCTCGGCAACGGCAGGATTATAACGGCTTTTTGCCTGACTTTTATGCCACCAGACAGGGAGTTGAGAGCTGACTATACCGGAAAGTATGCCACTAAAAATAAGTGCGATCGCCACGTAGCGCCAACGTTTTTTATTGCGTTTTCCTGCTGGCTTAATTAAGCATTTCTGGGCAATTAAGTAGGCAACAGCAATTTGAATTCCCAGATAACAAGGAATAGCATAACGGGTAATACTGGAGCGACGACCACCTAAAATTACATCTGGTGCAATGAGAGCAGTTCCTGTCACTCCAATTAGGGTAATGATAAAGAGCCAAACTTTTAAAGGTGCTTGACGATAAAGATAGTAAAGGGCATAAATTGACAGGAAAGCCGCAAGATAATGCAGAGGACTAAAAGGGCTTGTTCCCTGGTTGAGGTCAAAGAAAATACGACTGAGATTTAAACCCCAGAAGAGGGGTAAAAATCCGGATCTATTTAAGTTAACGGAAGCTGTATTAGAGAGAAAATTTGAGAAATTAGTAACTACAATCAGCAGCCAGGGTACAAATAGTAGCAAACCTAACAAGGAAGATAGGACATAGTTAATAAACTGTTTAGTCGGTCGTAAACCTTCAGTTATTAACAGGTAAATACCATGTCCAATAGAGACAAAAGCCGAAAAAGGATGAGTATAAAGCCCCAACGTAACTGTTAAACTATAAATTAACCAATTCTGCCAATTTTTGAGTCGCCTTGCTTGTAATAATGCTGCGCCAGAAAGTAAAATAGCTACAGTCCAGAGGCTATACTCCCTCGCTTCCTGGGCATATAAAATGTGAAAAGGAGAAATAGCAATAATAGCAACTCCCACCCAAGCAACGATTGCAGAACCGAACAATTCCCAACACAACCAGTAAGTACAGGGTAAAGCCAGCAGACTAATTAAGGCAGATAATAGCCGAATGGTTACAACTGAGTTGCCAAATAGTTGTAGCCAGAATCTAGCCGTTAAGTAATAAAGTGGTGAATGTTCTGGGTTGCCAGCTAAAGCATTAATAGTGTCAGAGAGAGATTTTTCCTGATTAGGATACTGATACTGTTGCAGCAATTCTTCAACACTAATTATTCTTCCATCAAAAACCTGCTGTACTAACTCTGTCTGAGTATTGCCCGACACCCGCAGAGAGGTCATGGTTTCGTCATACCAGTAAACTTTCTTTTCAAGGTTATAAAAGCGAAAGAATACTCCTATTACTAATAAAATTACAATTAAATTGCGAAACCAATTATCTTTCATCTTAAATACATACATAGGGAACAGGAACGGGGAAAGAATAAATTTACCTTACTCAAAACGAGTGTAAGGGCGCACATCGGTGCGCCCCTACATTCCTGTACCCAGCCAAATTTCATATCTCATTATTCACTTCTTCCTCAATACAGGCGGCTTTTAGAACAAATAAAGCCTGAGTTTCAAAAGCCCGACAACTCTCCATTATTTGTGCCAAAACGGGTTTCTTTCCTTGTTTTAGTTTTTGTAATGCTTGATTGGCAGCGGGTTGATATTGCTGAACCCACTTATTATTGCTAAGGTATTCCGGTAAAAACGCGCCCTTATCTAGCAACCAAAAATCTACTCCATAAGTTTGAATAAAATTATCTACCTCATTCTTATCTAAACTGTACTGTGCATTAATTAAATCAAGAGTTCGCTGACGAAACTGATAATAATAACCGAGATGATAGGGGATAGCATACTCGCTACCGACTAAAATTGAGCGTTGGGCAAATGTCGGTAAATTGTTTGTCTCTTGGGAAAGGGAAGCAATTAAACTATCCTGAGGTTGCTTTTGCAAAAACTGATAGAGAGATGGTGCTGTACCTATTTGGTAAGCGGTGATGGGAAAGGTATCGACTAAGCAAGGATAGAGAAGTAAGACTGCTGCTAAGAAAATGGTAATTCCCCAAGCGAGAGGCTTTTGCCCAGGAAAAGATGATTTACTATTCTGCCTAAGCCAATGAGAAATAGCATCAATAATTACTACTAAAACAATGCCAGCAGTTAGAGTCATAACTATTCTAAGGCTGTGGCTTATATAGCGGCTAGGCAAATGGAGGCGGAATAGCAAAGCGTGGGCAGCAAAAAACATGCCGAAGGAAGCTAGCAAGATTTGAGGTAGGAAAGTAATGTTTTTAGTAATTCGTTGAACTAAAGGAAATTGGCGAGGAAATGGTAATAGCAGTGGTAACAAGAATCCTAAGACATTGGTGACTGGTGTTAAAGCCGAGGCTAGGTTAATACCGCTACGTCCTTTCAGCCAAAATCTACCGGGATCGTCATCGTAAAAAAAGCGTGCTCTCCCCCCTGGTAAAAATTCTGGCAATTGTCTGGCTTCGGCTACCGAGATAACAGGGCCAAATTCATTAGTTTTGAAGACGTAGGGTAGCATTACTAAAACAGCTATTAGTATACCCGTTGAGCAGATTAAACGATTACGTCGATCTAAAGATAAACCCAGCCTTCCATCTTGCCATTGCCACAGCCGTAAAAACAAAGTTCCGGCAGTGATGAGTACTAACTGAGGATAGAATAACCCTTGCAGAGCGATCGCACCAAGACATGGCCAGAGGGAACCCCGTAGTAAGTAATAGATAAAAGCTAAAAATAGGGGATAGATAAAAGCTTTAGGTGTTCCCGAAACTATTGCATCAGTTAATCCTAAAGCTTGAGATAAAAGTAACGAGGCGCTAAAGGCTGCTGCTGGCACTGGTAACAGTTGCAGGGTAACACCGAAACAGTAGCCAGCTGTAACGAGACTAAGGATAACAGGCAGAAGTTTGTTAAAAAGTAAAGGATTAATCCCCATTGCTGCCACTACTCGGTAAAGAAAACTATAGCCGGCAGGGGCAACAGTTTGGAAATAATTGGCAATTAAATCATTGGGAAATAATTCTGGGTCTAAAAATCGCTGCATCCAAAATACATGCTGCCTCGCATCATCTTGGACAACATACTCCTCACTAAAAGCAATTTGCAAAGACAAGAAACTATAAATGGCAGCAAATGTCAAGCTCAAGCTGAACCAGAAAATCACTTGAGTACTAGAAAGCCTATTAACAGGCTTCGTGATAAACTTATCGAGATAAGAAATCATTCAATTATCAATTATCAATTCACTAATACATTTTGCCTCTAGGACAACGAAACCCCTACTCTTAAAAACCGAGCAACGATCGCCCAAATTTAGTAAAGCCGGGGTAGTTCCTTGGGCTAAACTTGTTTGAGCTTCTGTTGCTACTGGCTGAAACTGTCTAATCCAGCTATTAGCAATATAGTCAGGGCTAAATGCTCTTTCTTCTATCAGCCAAAAATCAATACCGTACTTTTTAATAAAGTTTTGCACATCTGTCAAGTTGGGACTGTATTGAGCCTTAACTAAGTCAATGGCTCGTTGACGGAATTGATTATAATAACCAGTATGATAAGGGATACCATATTCTCTGCTCACTAAAACTGATCGGGCAGAAAATGTTGGTAAGTTATCTGCTTCTTGGGCTACGGAGGCAATTAAAATATCTTTTGGTTGTTGGGCAAAAAACTCATACATTGCTGGTATCTTGCCCCTGGTATAGTTGGTTTTGGGGAAATTACTTAAAAAGGGAGGATAGAGGATAAGAGCAAAGAATATTAGTCCCACTGCTCCTAATACCAAGCTTTGTCTTCCTTTCCGGCGATATTTCTGGCAGGCATCAAGAATAGCATCTAGCAAAATAATGAGAACAATTGCCGCTGAAATAGCTAAGGTGATGCGTAAACTATGCTTGGTGTAACGACTGGGTAAATGTAACTTGAACAAGACAGCATGAGCCAGAAAAAATAAACCCAGAGACACTAGCATCAACTGAGCTAATACTATAGTTTTTCCTGTAACTTTTTTGGCTAAAGGAAAGAAAGAGGTATACTTCAGTAAAATAGGTAAAAGTAAGCCAAGGGAAAGAGATATCGGCAAACGCTTCAGGCGAGACAACATGCCGCTACGATCATCTTTTAGCCAAAATTGCCGGGGCTCTTCGTTGAAAAAGCTCGCTCTTCCTCCAGGAAAAAACTCAGGTAATGCTTTGGCTTGAGCAACACTGATGGTTGGCCCAAATTGAGAAGTTGTCAAGGCATAAGGCAAGAGTACCAATAGTGCCACGGCTAATCCTGTAGCGCAGAACCAATAGTCGCGGCGATGGCCAGAAAGCTTGACTTTACCAGCTTCCCACTGCAATAACTGCAAACAGAGAACACCAGTACTGAGGAATACGCACTGGGGACAGAATAGTCCTTGTAAAGCGATCGCTCCTAGACAGGGAAGTAGGGAGCGCCGTAACAAGTAATATAAAAATGCTAGGAGCAAAACATAGAAAAAAGCTCTAGACGTACCTGAAACTAAATCATCATCCATCCAGAGAGTTTGATTTAGCAACAATGATGCCATAAATCCGCAGGCTGGTACTGGCAGCATTTCTAGACAAACTACGAAACAGTAGCTGGTAGTAATTAATCCTAATCCTAGAGGTAGGAACTTATTAAATAAGAGAGGATTGATACCCAAATTGGCAACTAACTGGTAAACAGTTGTATAACCAGCAGGTGCTACAGATTGAAAATAATCAGCAATTAAATCATCTTTCAAGAGAGCCTGATCGATAAATCTTTGCATCCAAAATACATGCTGCCTCGCATCATCTTGCACTACATATTCACTACTAAAAGCCTCCTGTAGTCCTAGCCAAGCGTAGATGAGCGCAAAGGTTAAACTTAAACTGAACCAAAATATTGTCTGAGACTTGGGTATTTTCGAGTTTGATAAAGTTAAAAATCTGCGCAAGGAAGCAGTTAGGGTAAATGTCATTGTTAGACAGGTTAAATACTTGACTGAAAGTAAGAAAAGATTAGGGTTTTAACAACTCCCAAAGCTGGGGATTATTCTGGCGATCAGCACCTCGTTGTAGGACTAGTACTAACTGAGAGTTAGGAGAGTTAGGCTGTTGCTTGAATGCTTGTTGTAATGACTCAGACGGATTAAGTAAAAAGATGTTACTGAAGCCATCTGGAATTTGTAGAATATTAGGTTTACTAATTAGTTGAAGTTTAACTTTCTCATCAAGTTGATGGCTAAGCGTTAAAACATTAATAGGTGAAGTATCACTAATTACAAGGGGGTGAGCAGACTGATTAATCACCTGTCCTGCTGGCAGATAAAATTTAGCCTTATCATCATTTTTGCTCCAGATAACTTCTCGTTGAGATTGCATTCCCCCTATAATAACTCCAGCAGAGATAATGAGAACTAGACCAATTTTCCACAGTCTTCGCTTCCCGTTTTTATACATAAATATTTTATTAGAGAATAGATAGGCTACTGCTAACTGAATTCCCAAATAGGGAGGTATCATATAGCGGATAGCAAGTGAGCGCCTTCCTCCTAACAACAAGTCCGGTATAGCTAAAGCCAGAGAAGTTACCCCAACTAAACTGAGAATAAATAACCAAATAGGCTTAGGGGTATAGCGGCAGATAAAATATATTGAATATATAGCTAAAAGAACTAGAAAGATATTAGCCGAACCTAGGTCTGCACTAAAGAAAACACGATTAATGTTGCGGAACCATCTATCTACTAGGTAAGACAAAGATGCATTTTTTTGCCCTTCAGCTATAGCATCAGTAGCTTGAGATAAATTGATGATGATTACTAATAACCAAGGTATAAATGTAATTAAACTGATAAAAGTAGCACGTCCGTAGTTAAGAACATTTGTACTCATTCGGCCACTTTCTCTCGCCAATACATAGACACCCTGACTAATGGCAACTAAGACGAAAAGTAAATGGGAGTACAGACCGATAATTAGAGTTATTGCATATGTTGCCCAGCCAGTTTTTGTTTTGATTCGTATTGCTCTTAATAGTCCTGCACTAGATAATAAGATTGCTACTGTCCACAGACTATACTGTCTTGCTTCTTGAGCGTATAGAATATGTAAAGGTGAGACTGCGATAATGACAACTGCCATCCAGCCTACCTGAGGTGATTCAAACAATTCTAGGCACAGCCAATAAAGGCAGGGAAATGCCATTAAGCCAATCAAAGCAGACAAACTTCTAATTACTGCTACCGAATCTCCGAACCACTGCATCCAGAATCTTGCCATCAAATAATATAATGGTGGATGCTCAGGTCGAGTCATTAAGACTTTAATTGTATCAACTAAGTCTTTTTCGGAATTAGGGAATTGATACTTGTGCAGGCTCTCAATTTCAATTATCCGACCATCATAAATCTCTTGGACAACATCTTCTACTGTATGACCTGAAGTTCTCAAAGAAGTACGAATTTCATCTCCCCAATAAAACTTTTTCTCAAGATTAACAAACCTCAATAATATGCCTAATACTAGAATTAAGACGACAATTAATTTTGATTTATCTTGTTGAAATATTCTTTTTTTAATCTCGATAACTCGTTTATTAATATACATAACTTATTCTCAATCATTCGCCAATCAGCATAGAGTTTAACAGCACAATTTTAGTTCAAACTAAGATTGTATAAGTATACAAAAGAACCTGGTTTTTCAAAAAAGTCAACTGGCTTGCCAATTTGATTGAGATAAGATATGATTCTTTGTTCTTCTTCTGGAACTTTAGCCGTATGGGAAAAGATTATCCAAACTCTGTTATTACCTCGTAGACCGTCTAAGTCATTTCGATATCTCTGCCATTCAGCCGGTGAGACAGTTTTTCCATCCTCTAAATCATCTACTCCAATAATGTAGTCTTGAGGCTGGTAACCATATTGAGAAGCATAATACTTAAATTGGTATTCCCCTCGTTGAAAAATATATAAAATATCTTCTGGTTGCTGATGATTTTTCACGTAGCTAATCACTGGACTTATTTCTTCCCTAACATAGGGTTTAACTAGTAAGTAGCTAGCATTAGCTAGAGGTGGAGTTAAGAGTAAGAGCAAAAAAACAGCCCCTAGTAAAGAAAAGCGTTTGCAGTAAGCTTTTTGCCAGATATACATAGCTCCTTCAGCAATGAGTAGGATAAGAAATGGACTTAGAAACAGTAATAAACGGTTGCGAAAAGGATATTTATGTAGATAAGCTGCCAAAACAGTGAAAAACAAAGGTGACAAGAGTAAGGCGAAAAACTCTCTCTTTCTCGTAAACATAGAGACACAACCACAGATAAAGGCGATGATTGCTACTCCCGCTAGTAATTCATTAAATCCCAAGGGATTAATAAAAAGCTTCAGTAATTTTTCCAACAGCCAATTAATATCAAATGGATTTGAGGGAAAGGCACTTCTCCAAGATTCCATCAAGTCTTGGTTATTATTCAGCTTTTTTAATGAGAGAAAGTAAAAAGCCAAAAAACTAAGTAGCCAACTCAAATAAGTTGCAGCTACCACCAAAGTATGCTTAACCTCTCTTTTACTTTTAATTAATCTAAATAAAGAGCTAGTAGTCATACCCACGACTACAAAAATAGCTGGGTGGGAAAACCAAATAGCAATTATACCGACAACTCCTAACAATACAACTTTAGTTAAAGTCTGTTTCTTGACTGTTAGCTGTATAGAAAACAAACACAACATTAAAGCTACTAAGACATCAGATGAGTACTGTTTAACTTCTGAGGAATAGTAAACCAAATAGTTCAAACTTCCGAAAAGAGACAGAGCTATGAGAATAGCCTTTGGACGCAAGCACTGTCTTGCCAACTTGTAGAAAAGGAGCAGGGAAACTAGGCTAGAGACAAAAGGAAATAACCTTAGGGAATATTCATGATTACCAAATAACTGAACAGCCAACTTCTCAACCATTAGAAAGCCAATGGGTGCTGCTTGGTTGTAATCTAAAGGCTGTAACAGTTCTAGGTAAGAACGATTGACAATATTTAAGGCTAGTACTGCTTCATCAGCCCACAAAGAACGATTAGATAAATACTGGACTAAACGCACCAGTAGACTGAAGAAAAGAATTGCTACTGGCAGTTTTGGTGAATCAAAGAAAGTATGAATTTGTTTGCCAAACTTATTATTAAATACACCTAATAATTTGACCATAAAATAAATATCTCTCTCTAAGTTTCTTTGTAATAATTTTTTTGACTAGACCGAATGGGATGGTTTTTATCAAGCACAAGCATTAGTCAAACATAATAGTTTAACAGCAAAAACACCAATAAAATAATCTAATTACAGTTAGCAACTGAAAAATGCCGTAAAACCAACTATAGAAGTGCTTTTACTGTACGGGAGATACCATTAAAGCCACAAATTTGTTCAATAATGTCAGCAAGTATACCAAAGTGTTCAACATCCTGCTAACCTGATTAGTGAGACTAATGGTGTCATGAGTAAAAATACCATTAATCTTTCTATCTACCTGCAATACTGAATTAATCAATCAGGGGAACTGAGGGGTATCTTAGGCATGAAATCAATTCAGAAAAGTTCTACCTCTTCTTTAGGAACTCTGTTCTGGACATTCTTGAAAATTGGCAGTACTGCTTGGGGAGGCTTTATGCCACTCATCGCAGTTATTCAAAATTACCTGAAAAGAAACAACCTACTCGAAGAACAAGAGATTCTCGATGCTATATTCTTAGCCTCCGTCCTACCAGGTCCAATGGCTTTTAACGTCGTAGTTGGTGTTGGCTACCGTTTGCGTGGTATTAAAGGTGCTCTAGTTTGTGGTTTAGGGGCTTTACTGCCAACTTTTGTCTTGGTTTTGACCCTAAGTGTTGTTTACTTCGAGTGGGGTCAAATCCCTGTAGTAGACAGACTTTTCATGGGTTTTGCCCCAGCTATGGTTGCCATTGTTATTGCCGCAGCTTGGGGTATGGGCCGTCAAACAATCAAAGGAGTGCCAGAACTGCTCATCAGCCTAATCGCCTGTGCTATTTTGTTAGGAATCGGTGGTTTTTACAGTACCATTGCCATTGTTTTAAGCTCTGGCTTAGCCGGCTGGTTATTGTTCCACAATTCCAAAACTACACCACCCCAAACCTCAAATTCTCAGCCAACGACCTTGCCTAAACATGAACCTCAAAGTTCAGGCAAGTTGCGGTCAATATCTGCCTTACCTGCTATCTGGCTACTTACGGTGCAACCGTCTTTAGTTCTCAAATTACTGACTACTTTTGCGGCAATGAGTCTAACACTCTTTGGCAGTGGCTATGTATTCATCCCCATCATTCAAGATTTAGTAGTTAATGGTCAAGGTTGGGTTACTCATCAAGAGTTTATGGATGGTCTAGCCATTAGTCAGATTACACCAGGTCCGATCCTGATCACTTCTACTTTTATTGGCTATAAAGTCGCTGGATTACTTGGGGCGTTTTCTGCCACAGTTGGCATGTTTTTACCACCGGCTTTACTGATGCTGCTGGGCAGCTATTTTCTTAACAGCATCAAGAACTCTGCTGTAGTTCAATCCGCCATGAGAGGGATTAGACCAGCCGTTGTGGGTATGATAATTGCTGCTGCTTGGGTAGTGGGCGGCTCAATGCCCCACCACTGGGCATCTGTAGTTATCCTGATAGTCGCACTTATTGCTCTTATTCGCTTCCGCGTGGAAGTGGCTTTGATTATACCCATAGCTGGGATCGCTGGCCTGGCGCTGTATTAGTAGCTGAAAGTGGTTGATCAGATACTCCAGGTCTTAGCTTCTTTCACATGTTCTTAATCACCAGTCTCAAGATTTTTCTGCGCTGAATAATCTAGGACTGGTGTTTCTCTATTGCTGGTTGTCTTTAAAAGTAGCAAGCCAATTTTCTACGACCATAGGAGGAGAACCCATACCAGAAAGCGTCAAATTATTGAACTACCTATTAGATGATTTCTTATGGTAGAGACTTCCCTAAAATTTGAAGAGTTCATTAAGGAACGTACCTCACACCGAAAAACCAGGTAAGGCATTGCTAATATTGCTATGTTTTAGTCTAGACATGCCTGGTCGCTTCGCCTGCGACCAAGCACCATTTTACCCAGAGGGTTACTCTCTTAATGCCCATTGAGCATTACCTAAGGCAAACTTTGCATTAGCTAGTACTTACAAGACACTATTGAGCAAGTAGCGTTTACAAATGCAGGTTGATTTGATCTAAATCCGAATATTATCAGGTCTGCATTAAAGGTGAGCCACAAGCTTACCATCTATAACGATTCTCCGTCAAACAGTTATAAAGGGGCTTGGATATTTTCCATGCAAATCAATCAGAACAGGAATCAGGCATCTCAACGACCCAAGCCAGTTTTAATGATTCCTATCAGGCGTTGTGGTAGTCACGCCCTCCGTTTACGGTTAAATTTTAGTCCAGATTTCTATTCTCCTTATCCTCTACACATCGTTGACTTCATGCCCCTTGTGGAGCTTTATGGAGATCTTACCGATGACAAAAATTATTTTCAGCTAGTCATCGACTTGATCGGCTTACAGAATGCAACGATGGTCAAATGGCAGAATGTTGCTCTAGATCCAATTTCCGTTTTCAACGCAGTTAAAGATCGCCCCCGCAGCCCCCACGCCGTTGCTTGGGAGATGTTGTTTCAGGCAGGACAACAGCATAATGCCAAAGTTGTCATGGATAAGTCCCTTGACAATATCTATTATGCCGAGGAATTAATTTCCTTATTCGATGACATGTTGTTCCTAAATGTGGTTCGCGATCCCCGTGCTCAAGTTAGCAGCATCAATCGCGCCATCATTCATGATTTTGATACCTGTCTTAATACTTTGACCTGGGTTAAAGCCCATGACACAGCCAAGGCTTTAGCCAAAAAGTATCCTGATCGAGTTTTAACCATCAGGTACGAAGACTTCTTGACTAATCAAGAAGCAACTTTGCGTCAGGTTTGCCAGTTCTTTGGCATCGAGTTTTTAGACTCAATGCTTGATGTTTCCGCTTCCCAAGAGGCAAAAAACATTTGTACAATGTCTGCCTTATGGGAAACAAACTGCTCTGCACCGATTCCGGCTTACATCGATAAGTTCAAAAAATCGATGAGCATGGAAGAAATCGAGCTGATCGAAACCATCGCCAGTGATCACATGGATTACTACGGCTATGAAAAAATGACTCCAGCCAAGGCGAGTATTACCGAGGAAATGCTCGCGGCAGGCAGGGAGAAGAGTAAGCTAGAGAAACAACAGGCTTGGCTAGATTTACAAGCCAAAGATTCTATGGATTTCCAGCTGAGAAAGTTCCGGGCCAACTATCTCAATATGTTGAAAGAACAGTTATTAGCGGCATCGAGCGATCATAAAAAGGAATTGTCCAGAGTCTAGTCGCTGTAGAGTTGGCAAGGTCAACCAATCAGATCAGTTCTGTTGCTCTATAGCTCTTGCCCACCCTTACCTCTTATCTCATGTCCAGTTTACCCATAGTTAGGGCTGACCCACAGACACGAAGGCATTTTTATTGGGGGCAATTAGATGGACTTGAGATTATAAGCTTGGTCGAACCACACTGAATAATTGGCTTTCCTCATTAATAGCTTGAGGTTTTCGCCTTAAACTTGGATTGTAGAGACGTGACATGTTGCGTCTCTACTTTTCGTGAATCGTGGACTAGACCATTTTGATTTTTATATATCAGATTTTCGAGAGTGAAGTAATGACTTTTGCCAGAAAAAGAGTAACGTAAATGACTTTTTGAAAATTACTCCGGATCTTCCTCAAGACTATTGATACGCAAAACTTGAAAAAAATTAGCTTAGTATTACTACTTTGTTGGCACTTATTAGATTTATATGACTATAATTGAATGAGCATCAAACCAGTTATTTTTGGTCAAAACATCTCCATGATTTTATTTTTTCTGGCAGAAAATAAGAGAAAATTATCTTCTAGAAAATAAATATATTTATCATTTTTTAATTTATTTCTAAAAAAAAATTGCTCTTTTTAAGAACAGAAGCCATTATGGTTAAGGCAAGCAAAGATATGTAAAGAGTAATTTTCTGCTGCAAGGTTACGGGGTGCTGTCAACACAAAGCATTTAAATTTAGCTTGTACAAATTTTATGGTTAACAGCGATCGCCTTTTGAAGCTCAACCCCATTAGCCTGCTAAGAGAAGCAGCTAGTAACAATAATGGTAGATACCTCCAAGTTACTAGTGGTTTAGTCTCATGGCGGTTTCACCTCAACAACAGCAAGTTAACTTATGCTTCCTATACCATTCCTTCTCATCCCCTGCATTCTCTAACTAGACTGAAACATCATTTAAAATGCTTAGGCTATAAAGAAGCTGCTGCTGCTTTAGAAAAGAATATCCAAGGAGCTTTGGCGTTTCAGTCTAAGGGTAACAACTCACTTCAATACAATGAGCATCAAGCAATTCTCTGGCTGCTTAATCAGCAACACTTGGCTTCTTGGCAAGCTAAAGAACTGATTGAGGTATTAGTGAAGGAAGTATTTGAATTTTTTTTATCTGTAAGAGAAGGAACATATCAACTTAAGCTTCATACTCCTAAAATACCGGTATTTAGTGAGTTTGAGCTGCAATCTCTAATTGAATTTAGTCAGAAAAGATTGCAGTTTTGGCAATCTTTAGGACCGGCAATTTGCTCTCCTTACCAAAGACCTTATATATCTAACCAAGATTTTTTATATAGGGATAACCAGCGGGATAGGATTTTACCAACGGTTAAACAACAGTTGAGTACTTTACTCAAGGGTAATAGCATTCGCCATCTAGCCTATCTTCTCAAACAGGATGAACTGAAAATTGCTGAATTCTTACATCCTTATATCGCAAATGGCTCTATTTCTTTACGGAAACCCGAACCACCTTTCGATCAACTTCCCCAACTCTATCAGCCAGTTGTAAATATACCTAGCCCTCCAACTGTACAGCACAAATCATGTCCTTTAATTGCCTGTGTAGATGATAGTCCCAACACTTTGAATGAAATTGAGCGTCTTTTAGGCAAAGAAAACTTCTCATTTTTTAAATGTCTTGAACCAATTAAGGCAGCAATTGTCTTAAGGCGCATTAAACCAGACCTGATTTTACTAGATGTAGGAATGCCGACGATGAATGGCTATGAACTATGCCGTATGCTGAGGAATCACCCTTCTTTTCAAAAAACACCGATTGTAATGGTGACAGGGAATAAAGGCACTCTTAGTAAAGCGAAAGCGAAGAAAGTAGGAGCATCTGCCTATTTAACTAAGCCTTTTACCCAATCAGATTTACAAGAGATTGTAGCGAGGTATTTAGCTTGATTAAACTTCATCAAAAGTAAAACTCAATATTAATGAAAATAGATTTTGCCTATTTATAAATGATGGCGTAACGAAATTTTCAAGGCTAAAGTAAAACTAGTAATTTTCCCTAAGAGGCAATCAGACATGAATAAAGTTTTAGTTGTAGACGACACCATCTCTGAATTGGAATTAATCAGTAATTATCTGAGGCAAGATGGTTATATTGTCATCGTGGCCACTGATGGTAAGGAAGCTTTAAGTAAAGCGGTTGAACAGAAACCAGATGCAATTGTAGCTGACTTAGTCATGCCAGGAATGAGTGGCTTAGAACTGTGTCGTTGCCTCAAAGATAATCCAGCCACTAAAGCAACACCTATTATTGCCTGCACCTCTAAAAACAAAGACCTTGATCGCCTTTGGGCTCTCAAACAAGGGATTAAAGTCTACGTAACTAAGCCCTTTACTAAAGAGCAACTCATTAGTGCCGTCAAATATGGCTTAAATCAATGAATACGTCAGAACTTGCCCCTGGTTTTAATCAATCGCAGGAAAGGTTAGGTGAAGTTGATCTTGGTGAGGCTTATCTAAGTTTTCAACTAGATGAACAGAATCAGGCTGTTTTTTCCATGGAACAAGTGAAAGAGGTAATAGTAGTCCCAGCAAATCAAATTACTCCTATGCCAAATATGCCGGAGTACGTGTTGGGATTACTGGCTAGGCGCAGCCGAGTCATGTGGGTAGTTGACTTAGCTCAAATGGTAACTTCGCAGCCCCTTACCTCTAATGTTCGTCAATACAAAGTAATCATTATTCAAGTCAATCAGGCTTCTCTTCAGCAAAATATTTTACTGGGGGCATCCCAAACTCAAGCCCTGTTCGGGGTAATTGTTCAAGAAGTAAAAGGAGGCATTCGCTTAACACCTAATTTAATTCAATCACCACCAGAAAATCTTCCCTTAAACTTAATTCCCTGTTTAAGAGGATGTGTTTTGCAACCTGACAATATGCTGTTGGTACTAGATGCTGAAGCCCTCGTCCGCTCGCCAATATTACCAAGTAATTAGGCGGGAAACAAGAAGGAATAAAACAGCAGTTTCAGTCCTTCACTAAGCGAGAAAAACTCTATAAACAAGGCTTAAATTTCTAATGTCTTGTTGATTAACTCCCATGCTAGAAATTAACAATTATGACTACAAACAAAAGCGTTCCTAGTCAGGGTAGTGAACTTAATAATTCACAGCCTTCCCTCAATAGCAGTATTACGTCCACTAACGGTTTTACCGAGGAAGTAATCAGCGATCAAACCACAAATCAAGCCTCTTCACCCCCCACCCAGGCATCTGGGAATGGGAACCGAAGTCAGTTGCCCCAGACTGTGCCATCTTCTCAAAAGTCTTCGGGAGGCTTCTGGCAAAAGCTAACCCTTAGAACCAAGGCAACAGCTTTGGCCATTTCTCTGAGTGTCTTACCAGTAGCAGTAATTGGAGGATTCGGTTATCTACTGGCAAGACAAACAACCAATGCTCAAGTCTTAGCTGCTCAACAAGCTGCGGCTTCAGCCTTGGCTGGTTTTAGTGAAGAATTCATGAACGCCCGCTTTGATGACTTGAGAACCCTAGCTCAGTTAACCATTTTCACCGATCCCAAGGTGCGTGAAGTTGTGACGGTTGCTGACCAAAATGCCATACTTAGGAAGTTTGTTGAATCTTCACCAATCTACGAAGACGTTGCTGTCGTTGACCTGAATGGTAATCCAGTAGCAGTAAGTAATCCAGAGGGAATTCCCGGTAATGTCAGTCAAAACGACTGGTTCCAAGAAGTTCTTGCCACAAAAGAAAAAGCCTGGGTTCAGCCCAGGGCACCTCGTGCGGGTGATCTTACCTTTGCTTTGATTGGTGCTGCTCCTATCTTTGATCGTGAAACTGGTGAGATGATCTATATGATTCGTACTCGTCTTGCCGTGGAAGATCTCGAGCAACGTATTGATAACCAGGTGGGAGGGGACGCTGAAGTAGCGCTGATTGATGCCAATCAAAAGGTTTTCGTTTCTAACACTCAAGAAGCTCTCGACGAGGGATTACTGACCCGTCTACCCGGTTTAGTACCCTGGCTAGAACAAAGAGAAGCCCAAATTTCCCTCCTTGGACAAGATAGCCTCACAGCTTACGCGCCGATTATTGACCGCCCTGACGCTCCACAACTTAACTGGGGTGTTGCGCTTTCAACCGACCCAGACGTAGCTTTTGCCGCATCGCGACAGTTGCTGATTACGGTATTAGTGGGAACAGGCATCACTACCATGCTAGTAGCTGCCCTTGCTGCTTTCATGGCCAACCGAGCCATTAAGCCAATTATAGACACCTCCGAGGTGGTGACAAAACTAGGTCAAGGAGACCTTAATAGCCGCGTTGCTGTTGAAGGGGAAGACGAAATTGGGCAACTAGGTTCTAATATCAACATAATGGCTAACCGACTTCAAACTCTCTTGGTTGAGAACGAAGAAGCAGCTAAACAGCAGGTAGCAGCCCAAGCACAAGTAGAGAGTGCTGAAGAAGAAAAACGGCGAAGTGAAGAGCTTCAGCGCGAACTCATGCAACTGCTTGAAGAAATGGAAGAGGCATCTAAGGGTGACCTAACGGTGCGGGCCAACCTGACTGCTGGTGAAGTTGGTATTATTGCTGACGTATTCAATACCATTGTTGAAAGTCTACGTAAAATTATTGTTCAGGTAAAACAAGCAACTACTCAGGTAAACACTTCTATTGGTGAAAACCAGGGAGCGATCCAAAAACTGGCAGATGAAGCCCTTGCCCAAGTAGACGAAGTTACCAACACCCTCAATTCCGTTGAACAAATGTCACTTTCCATTCAAGAGGTGGCAGAGAACGCCCGTCAGGCTGCTGAAGTTGCCCGTAGCGCCTCCTCCACAGCCCAAGAAAGTGGTGTGGCAATGGAGCGTACAGTAGAAAGTATTTTAAAAATGCGTTCTACCGTAGCAGAAACCGCCAAAAAAGTAAAACAGTTAGGGGAATCTTCGCAACAAATTTCTCAGGTAATTGCCTTAATTAACGAAATCGCCTTAAAAACCAACCTGCTGGCCGTTAATGCTGGTATCGAGGCGGCCCACGCTGGTGAACAGGGTAAAGGTTTTGCTGTGGTAGCAGAACAGGTAGGTGAACTAGCTGAACAATCGGCGGCTGCGACCAAAGAAATTGAGCAGATTGTTAAAAACATTCAGACAGGAACCAAAGAAGTGGTAGAAGCTATGGAATTGGGTACTACTCAGGTAGTAGAAGGAACCAATTTAGTGCAAGAAACCAAGCAAAGTCTGGGGCGAATTCTAGAAGTATCAAGTCAGATTGACAAATTGCTGCAATCTATTTCTCAAGCAACAGTATCTCAGGCCGAAACATCTCAACAAATTACCAATCTGATGAAACTGATTGCCCAAGCCTCTCAGGGAACCTCAAATTCTTCCCGTCAAGTCGATGGTGCTTTGAGGGACACGGTAGAAGTTGCTCAACAGCTACAAGTTGCCGTAGGTCAATTTAAGGTGGGTGATTAGGAATTGGAGAGATGGGGGAGATGAGGGAGATGGGGAGACGGGGAGACGGGGAGATGGGGAGATGGGGAGATGGGGAGAATTTTTAGTAAATATCCTGTTCCCATTACTCATTACTCATTACTCATTACTCCTTACTCATTACTCCTTACTCATTACTCCTTACTCCTTACTCCTGATTAAGGAGATAAACAATTCTCCATTTTCGATTTAACAATTTTCAATTCTTCATTTCTCTGTAGCCTAAATTAAAAGCTTTCTGAGTAATAAGTAATAGATTTTATTGGTGCTACTTATTACTTATTACTTATTACTTATTACTTAACTATGTCACAAGATGCAGAACGCGAAGTTCAGATAAAATTCCTGGACGAAGCTAACGAACATCTCGATACAATTGAAGCGGTTTTGCTCGGCCTAACCTCCACTGGCATTGAGCCGGAACAAATGGATGCGGCTTTACGAGGCGCTCATACCATCAAAGGTTTAGGCTCGATGATTGGTTGCCCTTCCCTAGGTGATTTGGCCCATCGTCTTGAAGATTACCTTAAAATCCTCAGAGTTCGTAGAAACTCAATTAGAGTTGATACTGAGCTAGAAACACTACTTTTGCAAGGAGTTGACTCTCTGCGTCAGGTGAGTTCTCTTCATCGTCAGGGTCAAATCATATCACAGCAGTGGTTAGATGACCAGACTCAGCCAGTCTTTGAGCAACTGCGTGAGCGATTGGGGGAACTGCAAGAGAGTGACGAAGCGGCACTGCTCTCAGAAGACGAAGAGTCCGATATTGCCGTCGTCATGTTTGAGAGCGAAGTGGAAGGTTTGCTGCAAAGACTCGAAGGGGTTTTAGCAGATCCCAACCAATCTTGTCTGCGTGAAGAATTAGAACTGATGACTGAGGAGTTGGGCGAACTAGGCCAAATGCTCCAACTTGATGCCTTTACTAGTCTGTGTGCATCTATCCAGGAACATCTGACAACGGTAGAAACTGAGCAGTTAGAAACAGTTGCCCGCCAAGCACTGCAAGCTTGGCAGCGATCGCATGCTCTAGTGATCATGGGTAGGAGAGACAAGTTGCCTACACAAATTGAACTACCTAATCTCGAAGATGAGATCTTAGAAGCTAGTATTGGGGAACTTGAAGCAGAGTTTGATTCTCCTTTCTTTACTTCTCCGACACTTCTAGAAGAACTGTCTGAACAGCAGATAGAGGAAACAGAAGAGTGGCAAGAAGAAGTTGAAGAGATAACCGCAGAACTCGATTTATCGGAAATTTCTGACGAAAGTGAAATTGTAGAGTCAAACTACTCTGAACTCTCAAGTTTCGAGGAAATTGATGATTTAGATTTTTCTGAACTGCAAGAGGTAATCGCCAACTTTGAGCCCTCTGAATTTGAAATTGAATCAGAACAAGTCTCACTCAGTCACGAAACCCTCTCAATTGAAGCAATCGAGGTTACGACTAGCTCTGAGACATCAACACCACATCAAGACTACACCTCCTCTACTGCACCCCAAGAAGCTCAAGAAAACACAGTCCGGGTACCAGTCAAGCTCTTGGTGCAATTAAATGACTTGTTTGGAGAGCTAATTATTCAGCGTAACTCCTTGAACTCGCGCTTGAAAGAGCTAGATGAATTAGTTGGTAACTTCCGCTATCGGATGCGCGGTATGGAGCAATCCAACAACCAACTGCAAGCTTTTTGCAACCAGTTTGCCACGGAGGGGGCAGTTCCCTACTTGAAATCGTCTAATGGCTTGTCTTCCAACCTGACAGGGGAGCAGATGTCATCGTTACAGCTACAACTTGAGAGCTTAGCTGTTGACAAGAATGAGTTTGACATCCTGGAAATGGATCGCTACAGTAATCTACACTTGCTCTCTCAAGAGCAGAGGGAAAGCATTGTTCAACTCCAGGAAGTCACCGGAGATATTCAGCTGAACATGAGGGGTGTCAAGCAAAACCTCAGGGATCTCAACCGCTCAGCTAAAGAACTTCAGGTTAATGTTACCCAAGCTCGCATGCGTCCTCTTTCAGATATTGTCGGCCGATTTCCGAGGGTTGTGCGAGATTTGTCAGTGCAATATGGCAAAGTTGTAGAGTTAAGGCTTGAAGGTAGTTCAACTCTAATTGACCGAGTAATCTTAGAGGCTCTCAAAGATCCCTTGATGCATCTACTACGCAATGCCTTCGATCACGGTATTGAAACTCCAGACACCCGTCAGGCTGTGGGGAAATCACCCCAGGGTACTATTGAAATTCGTGCTGCTCACCGAGGTAGTCAGACCTTAATTACAATAGGTGATGATGGAGCAGGTATTAACCTGGAAAAAATTTGCGATCGCGCCAGACAAATTGGTATTGATGAGGTTCAGCTTAACGAGTTCAGTGAAGCTGAGTTGCTATCTCTGATTTTTGAACCGGGATTTAGTACTGCTGAGCAATTAACGGCTCTCTCTGGCCGAGGTGTAGGGATGGATGTGGTTCGGGCCAACCTCGAACAAGTCCGAGGTGATGTTAAAGTAGATACCCAGCCAGGGGTAGGGACAACTTTTACCATCAGTGTTCCTTTCACCCTTTCCATTGTGCGAGTTCTCTTAGTAGAAAGTAACGGAATGCGCTTGGCTTTTCCCACCGATGGAATTAGCGAGATGATTCGTCTCAAGTCAGTACAAAGCTTTACCTCTCTAGGTAAAGAGTTCATCAACTGGGAAGGATTAACTGTTCCCCTGATACGTCTGGGACAGTGGTTAGAGTTTCGCCGTCCTCATCGCAGTATTGATACTGAAGCCTCCCCTACCATTAGTGAGCCACTAGTCTTGATTGTTGGTCAAGGGGATAATTTGAGCGGTATCTACATAGACTGCTTTTGGAGAGAACAAGAGGTAGTAATCCGTCAAGTGGAAAACATTATGAGTCTTCCTCCCGGCTTTAGCGGCTGTACCATTCTCGAAGACGGCCAAGTTGTACCTCTAGCAGATGCCTCCAAACTACTGGAGTGGATTACTAGTGATCAACCATCTTCAGGCAGTATTCAATCCCAGCCTAAGCAGATTGAATACAGCTTAGAACTAAATAATCAATCTTTTGAGTTGCTCACACCTCAGCCCCAGAGAGATACTATTTTGGTGGTTGATGACTCAATTAACATGCGCCAGTTTTTGGCGGGTACTTTAGAAAAAGCTGGCTATCAGGTTGAGCAAGCCAAAGATGGTCAAGTTGCTGTTGAAAAACTGTTTGGTGGCTTGTCAGTGCATGCTGTTATTTGTGATATTGAAATGCCTCGACTAGATGGTTATGGACTGTTAACTGAGGTTAAATCACAGTCTCAGTTTCAAGATTTGCCAATTATTATGCTCACCTCCCGTAGCAGCAGTAAGCATCGCCAACTCGCCATGAGATTAGGAGCCACCGATTATTTTACCAAGCCTTACGAAGAGCAGGAATTATTGCAAACTATTGAGCGATTAATTTATCAGGCGGCTGGGAGGGTCATGGTTTAGATGTTTTGGAGACAAGGGATCAGGGATTGATTAATGATTTGGTTGAGTAAAAATGAATTATCGAGTTTCTCATACTAATGAGGCGCATCGAACTTTCTTACTTATTGCCTATTGCCTATTGCCTATTGCCTATTGCCTATTGCCTATTGCCTATTCCCTACTGCAATAAGAACTGCTATAAACTCTGTATTGCACTGATAACGCCTGACACCTTGCCTATGTCCCGTGCCAAAGCCCTACAATATTACATCCTGACACGTCTGCTGCTCGCTCCCCTTATGTTGTGGACGATTGTAACATTGGTATTTCTGCTGCTGAGGGCAACACCAGGAGATCCGGTAGATGCCATTTTAGGCAATCGTGCTCCCGATAGTGTTAAGGAAGAGTTTCGTGAAAGGCTGGGACTGTCAGAACCGTTATGGTTGCAGTACTTTCGCTATATTGGAGCATTACTGCGTCTAGATTTAGGCACTTCCCTTACTAGTCAAGGCCAAGAAGTTTGGCAGATAATTCAGCAGCATTTCCCGGCGACAGTAGAGTTAGCAGTCTGTGGGATTGCCGTTGCTTTTTTCGTTGGTGTGACTGTTGGTACCATAGCCGCAGCACGTAGTGGTACTTTTTGGGATGCAGGAGGACGCTTATTTGGCATTATCACCTACTCTCTGCCCTTATTTTGGGTGGGGATGATTGTGCAATTGATTTTTTCCGTTCAACTAGGTTGGTTTCCTCCCAACGGTCGTTTTCCCGGCCCCCCTTACCCACAAGACTTTACTGGTATATATACTGTAGATAGTTTGCTCAGTGGTAATCTGGGTCAGTTTTTAACAGCATTACACTACCTAGCCTTACCAAGCATTACTTTGGGCATTCTTCTCAGTGGTATCTTTGAGCGAATTGTGCGGGTGAACCTTAAACAAACCCTTAAGGCTGATTATGTTGAAGCGGCTAGAGCTAGGGGTATTCCAGAAAGGCGAATTGTCCTAGCTCATGCTCTCAAAAACGCCATGATTCCAGTAATTACAGTACTAGGGCTAACTCTTGCTGCTTTGCTAGGTGGTGCAGTATTAACAGAAGTAACATTTAGCTGGCCAGGTTTAGGTAACCGACTCTATGAGGCCATTTCTTTGCGAGATTACTTCACTGTTCAAGGTATTATGGCATTCTTTGGGGTAATTGTTGTCATTGCTAGCATTACTATTGATATTATTAATGCTTTAATTGACCCACGTATTCGCTATTAAACTGTCTAAGAACTATCTGGTGCATTTTATGGAATCAACTCCTAAATCTATGGCTTCCTCATCTAAGTACGAAGTAACTGAAGCTAAAGCTGAAGCTGAATTAGATGCCCTTGTTACAGAAGCTAAGCCAGATAGTGATATTGATTTAGACTTCCTCTACACCAGGGATATTGAGTTTCGCCAAGAAACCATTTACTTTCTAGTTACAGATAGGTTTAGTGATGGTGACTCGGAAAATAATCAAGGTCCTAACCCAGAACTGTATGATCCAGAAAAAAAAGATTGGGGAAAATACTGGGGTGGAGATTTACAGGGAGTCATTGACAAATTAGATTACTTGAAAAACTTGGGAGTTACTGCTCTTTGGTTAACTCCCTTATTCGAGCAAGTTGAAGCTTTATTTGTCGAACAAGCTGCTATTCACGGCTACTGGACAAAAGATTTTAAACGCATTAATCCCCGCTTTATCGCTAAGGGAGAAAACCCCTCACTCAACCAAACCCAAGAAACCAGAGATACCACATTTGACCGCTTGATTGAGGAGTTACACAAGCGGAACATGAAATTAGTTCTTGATATTGTCTGTAACCACAGCAATCCTGATTTTAGCGGCAAAAAAGGGGAACTCTACGACGATGGTGTCAAAATTGCCGATTTCAACAATGATCCAACTAACTGGTATCACCATTATGGTGAAGTTACTAACTGGGAAGATGAGTGGCAGGTACAAAACTGTGAGTTATCTGGTTTAGCCACGTTTAATGAGAACAATGCCCAATATCGTCAATATATTAAATCAGCAATTAAGCAATGGCTAGACCGAGGTGTCGATGCCTTGCGGGTTGATACTGTTAAACACATGCCAATTTGGTTTTGGCAAGAATTTAACGCAGACATTCAAACTTATAGGCCAGACGTTTTTATCTTGGGGGAGTGGATTTATAGCAATCCTAACAACGACAATTCAGTAGAATTTGCCAATAATTCTGGTATGACTATGCTGGATTTTGGTTTAGCGATGGCGATTAGACATACCCTAGGAACCTATGAGGAGCAAGGGTTTCAGTTAATTCAGGATATCTTTGATCTTGATTATCGCTACGAGGGTGCAACAGAGTTAATTACTTTTATCGATAATCATGATATGCACCGTTTCCAAACCCTGAATCCTGACCCGGAGGTCTTGCATTTAGCGATCGCTTTGATTATGACTTCTCGTGGTATTCCTTGTCTTTACTACGGTACAGAACAGTATCTCCATAATGATACTAACGGGGATGATAACCCCTATGGCAATAATGACCCCTACAACCGTCCCATGATGGACAAGTGGGACACTGATACAGTCCTCTATCGGGATATTCGCCGACTTTCCGGTTTACGGCGACTCAATCCGGCGGTGTCGATGGGCAGTCAATGGTATAAGTATCTCACTCCTGATGTTTATTGTTATGTGCGGCGATACCGTGATTCGGTGCTATTCGTGGCAATGAATCGGGGAGAGACAACGACAATTGAAGAAGTTGATACCGAGTTACCTGATGGGGAACACACCGATGTGATTTCTCGTGACAGGTTAGAAGTTCAAGATGGACATCTCTACAATTTGCAACTCGACTCAAAGCAAGTAGTTGTACTCAGTAATGTGGGGGAAAGGGTTAAAGGACAAACTATTGTGCGAGTACAGCTTAATGGTGTACAAACTCAACCGGGTGAAACGGTCGTAGTAATAGGAGACTGCCCAGAGTTAGGAAATTGGGACATTGCTGGGGCTTATCCTTTAGAATACATCAATTCCAACACCTGGTTTGGCGAGATTCCCTTTGATGAAACTGCGGGAAAACCAATTGCTTATAAGTATGCAATGTGGCGTGAAGGTCAATCACCACTGCGGGAAAATTTGGTTGCTCGTCGCTGGGTAATTGCTAGTGAAGGAACTGTAAAATGGCGGGATAGATGGGCCTGTTAGCTATATCGATAAAAGCTTTGAAAAATCCATCGTTCAACAATTGATAATGAACAATGAATAATGGATAATTACCTCTCCTTGAAAGAATCTTGATTGAACCTCATGCAAAATAAATTCAATACTTATTTTCTTCATGAATGATAGCGTTAGCGGTAGCGACAACGGAGCGTCAGAGGTCTTAGACCAAATTAAGAAATTATCAATTATCCATTATCCATTGATAAGTTTTTGAGAATTAAAGTAAAAGCAATTAAGTGCGACAAAAAAGAACTTGAAATTCTACTAATACGTTGTGCTATAGAAAGATTAGTTATGTATACTTGGCTGGAATTATACGGCTAGTTTGGCATGACTATAGCGTTTCTCATGCTCGTGAGGTACATCTAAATTGATAGGCGACTCCCAACTCCCTAAAATCAAGGAATTTTGACCTCATAAATGCGAGAAACGCTACCCATCGAAGAATGAGAATTATTTCAACGAAATTATAGTTTAGTCTTGCGCCTCCAGAACAAGACTACTCGAGCAGTGACTGACATCAAGGTCTTACCTGATCAGGATCACATTTTTTTGATTTAAAGAAAGAATAATATATCTCAAAACAACCCAGGCTTTATCATGGCAACTCGCCCAAGTTCTTGCTGGTGTACAGGACTAGTTAGTTCTCTAGCATTCAGTGGAGCGATCGCCTTATCATTTAACTGTTCAAGTAATTTAGCTCAAGCTCAGATCGTACCTGATGGCACATTGGGTTCAGCCGCTACACCCAATGCTCAAACTCCAGGACAGCCAGTAGGTTTAATTCAAATTGCAGGGGGAGCAGCACAAGGCTCTAATTTGTTCCACTCATTTCAAGACTTTAATGTCGGAGAATTACAACAGGTCTACTTCCTTAACCCCGTAGGAATTGAAAATATCCTGACACGAGTAACAGGAAATAACCCTTCCAACATTTTGGGGACATTAGGGGTAAATGGTGGAGCCGATTTATTTTTACTTAATCCCAACGGTATTTTGTTTGGTTCCAATGCTCGCTTAGATCTTGATGGTGCTTTTGTCGGGACAACAAACGAAGCACTAATTTGGCCAGACGGAAGTCAATTTAGTGCCGCTAATCCCGGTGATGCTAGTAGTTTGCTAACCATTGTTGGTGATCCAAGTGGTTTTCTTTCTTCCTTGAGAAGACCAGGTTCTATCGAAGTTTCAGGTAGTGAACTGACAGTTGAACCCGGTCAAAACTTATTTTTGCTAGGTGGCAATGTAAGTTTGAATAATGCTACTTTGCGATCGCCTGGTGGTCTAATTGAGTTGGGGGGCTTAGCTATAAGCGGGAAAGCGGAGATTGACCCAGATGATGGCAGCTTTAGTTTTCCTGATAGTGCAGTGCGAGCGAACGTCACCCTGACTAATGGTGCTGTAGTCGATGTCACAGGCAGCGATGGCGGTGATATTGCCATTATTGCTAGGAATATTAACATTTCAGGAACAAGTAATATCTGTGCAGGCATTGGCCCAACACCAACTTGCGGTGGAACAGTAGGAGCCGCAGTGGGTTCACCGGCTAGTGAGGCAGGGAATATTTTTTTAAGTGCAACAAGAGAAGTAAACATCAGTCAAGGTAGCCGAGTAGAAAATGATCTCAACCCCAACGCCACAGGTAATTCTGAAAATATCTTTGAAGCGATCAGAAATGACACTCTCTTTGGTTCAATCTTGATTGAAGCCGACTCAGTCTCCCTCACTGAACAAGCTGAAGTAAGTACTAGTACTTTTGGTCAAGGTAGCGCTGGCTTAGTATTTATGCAGGTTGAAGATGATGTTGTTGTTGATAGTAGCAGAATATTCAGCTCTGTCGAACCAGGAGCAATGGGTGATGCTGGTGGTATTCTCATCGAAACAGGTTCTCTCTCTGTAGCTGGTCCTCTCTCTTTATCTAACGCAGCACGCATCAATAGCAGTACCTCTGGTATGGGTAATGCTGGCGCTGTGATTGTGCAAGCAGAAGGGGCAGTTTCTTTCATCAATGGTGACATTTTCAATAATATTGAAGCTGGTGGAAAAGGTGTAGGTGGTGAAGTATTAATTGAGGCTCAATCCCTTTCCCTGCTCAACGGCGCTCAATTACAAACTCTAGTTCGTAAAGCTGATAACGATAGACTTGCTGGTTCAGGTAACGCAGGGAATGTAACAATTAACGTCAGCGGCGACGTACTCATTGCTCGAAGCAATGACCTAGAACAGCCCAGCGCAATTTTTAGTGGTGTGGGAGAAGGAGTCACGGGTAATGCAGGTACTATCGAGATTCAGTCTGGCTCCTTTACCCTTACAGATGACGCTCTACTTAGTACTACCAACTCTGATTCTGGTAGAGCAGGAGATATAAGTATTAGTGCCCGTGACGAAGTTTCTATTCTCAATCAAAGTAGTTTATTCAGCGAAGGTGATTCTGGACGTATCTTCATTGGTCAATCTGAAGAATTTGAGGATTCTTTCTCTCCCAGGATAGTCAGAATTGATGATTCTGTGCTAACTACCGAGAGTGCTTTTGGTGAATCCGGACTTATAAGTATTGATGCTACTGAGAGCATTTTTATTACCAACGTAGGTTTTAACGACGATGACGAACCTCGCTTTTCTAGCAGCACCCTTGGCGATGAAGTCAACGCCGGAAATATACTTTTACGCTCAGATGGCTTAGTTTCTATTGCTAATAGCATAATTGCCAGTCAGGTGAAACCCGAAGTAATGAATGGTAACGCAGGTACTATCGGTATCGTTGCTAATTCAGTATCCATAACCGATGGTTCTGAACTAAGCACCATTACTTTGGGAGATGGAAATGCTGGAATTATCTCTATACAGGCAAGGGATGATGTTTCTATTACGGGTAATAGAACACTAATCTCTACCAATGTAGAAGCAGGAGCAATGGGGGATGCTTTAGGTATCAGCATCGAGGCACGCTCCCTTACTATGGCAGATGGAGCTCAGTTACAATCTTTGACTCGTGGTAATGGTGATGCAGGAATTATTTTAGTCAACACGACTGATTTTATTAACCTTTCCGGAAGCAATCCTCAAGGCAACTCTACAGCAATATTTTCTACCGTAGAAGAAGAAGCAGAAGGGAATTCTTTAGGTATCAGCATTGAAACAGGCTCCCTTATCATGACTGACGGAGCTCAGTTACAAGCTTTGACTCGTGGTAGTGGTGATGCAGGCTTTATTTTAGTCAACGCAGCTGATTCTATTAATCTTTCCGGAAGCAGTTCTCAAGGCTTCTCTACAGGACTATTTGCAACCGTAGAAGAAACAGCAACAGGCAATACTTCAATTACGAGATTTGGAGCTGACTCAAATGTAGAGGCAGGAGCCATTATTGTTGTCACTAAAGATTTGAGAATTGAGGATAGAGCAACCATTAGTGTAAACAATCAAGGTACGGGGGAGGCGGGTAATATGATAATCCTTGCTCGTGATGTCATTCTTAAGGATCAGGGAACGATTCAAGCCACCACAGCCTCTGGTGATGGAGGCGGTATTTTTCTGTTTTTAGACGACTTTTTGTTATTACTGACTGGCAGTCGGATATCAACTGAAGCTGGAACAGATGACGCTCCTGGAACGGGCGGTGATATCTTCACTATTGTCAAATACACAATTGCTGCTCCTTTCAACGATAACAATATCAGTGCCGAAGCTTTTACAGGCCCAGGCGGCAACATCGACATCATTGCTAACAAGCTTTACGACATTGAGGAACGAGATGATAATCCCAGCAGTAATGACATCACTGCTAGTTCCCAGTTCAACATAGATGGAATAGTAAGAGAGGATGTCCTCAACGTTGACCCCACCCAAGGCTTGACCAACCTGCCAACGGAAGCAATAGATCCTTCGCAGTTGATTGCCGAAACCTGTGTCCCCCGTTTAGGTGGCGAAGAAAAACAAACTAATCAATTTGTCGTGACGGGACGGGGTGGTTTACCTCCAGATCCCAATGCGGCTTTCCCAGGTGAAGCATTGGTAACGGACTGGGGAAACTCCGAACCGGAAGTAACAAACGAGCCTCAATCTGCTAATCCGACTCGATTAACTAACCCCACACCTATAGCTCTTAACTCTTCTCAACAACCAGTTCTCCTTGAAGCCCAAGGATGGGCATATGGGCCAAACGGTGAAATAATTTTTACCGCTCAAGCCCCTAACGTAACTCCTAATGCTTCTCCTCTAATGCCAGCATCTACCTGCCATGATTCCTAAACTTTGCTTCATTGCAGACTTGCCTCTTTTAAGACTGAGTCTCTTGACCTTACATAGCTGCTTAGTGGTCTACCCTGCTCAGGCCCAAAGCTTTGAGACAGAATCACCAAAGGTCAGTCACAAAACTTGGCAGGTTAGTACACTGAATCTAAAAAATTCGGGAGTCGGGAATCGGGAGTCGGGAGTCGGGAGAATAAAAACTGAAAATGGTGATAAGTTACCAAGTCATGTTAGTCAGGTGCCTATATTTCGACCTGACGACCAACCCCAACTGCCCTCAGAGACTCCACCGGAACTACCATCACCTACTCCCTTACCTGACTCGGAAGAATTACTTATTCCTTCACCTCCTCTACCCGAAACTCCCGATTCATCGGTTCCTGGTGCAGTTCCGGACAGCATTACGGTAGAAAGGTTCGATTTTGAAGGCAACACAATAATTACCGACGAAGAATTAGCAGCCGCTACTGCTGAGTTTACTAATCGACCCCTATCTTTTGCTGAAGTCTTTGAAGTACGTTCTGCCATTATCCAACTTTATCAGGACAGGGGCTACCTTACCTCTGGGGCGGTTGTGCCACCTCAAACTTTCACAGGAGGTGCAGTTAAAATCCAGATAATTGAAGGAGGATTAGAAGCAATCAACGTCACAGGGACAAGACGGTTGAACCCTAACTATATAAAAGATAGGATTGCCCTAGGAATCTCGACACCCCTAAATCGAGATTCCCTCCTAGAAACCCTACAACTCCTACAACTTAATCCTCTAATTCAAGACTTATCTGCGGAACTTTCGGCCGGAACGCGACCAGGCTCAAGCTTGCTCACCGTAAAAGTTACAGAAGCAAAAAGCTTTAACACCGAACTAGCCCTCAATAATAACCGTTCTCCGACCATTGGCACTTTTGAGCGTCAACTAACCCTAACTGAGGCCAATTTACTGGGACAGGGAGATAGCTTAAGCTTGGTTTATAGCAATACTCCTGGTAGTAATGCCCTAAAAGCTAACTATACTTATCCCCTCAACCCCCGTAATGGTACTCTCAGCCTGAGCTTAGGCACCACATTCAGCAATGTAGTTGAGTCTCCTTTTGACAGAATTGAACTAGAAGCTGATTCTAGCTACTACGAACTGACCTATCGCCAACCACTCTCCCGTAGTCTGAACCAAGAATTTGCCCTTGGTGTAACAGCAACTTATCAGGGAAGTCAAGTTACAACTTTTGATGTACCCGTTAGGCTTTCCCCTGGAGCAGATGAGGACGGACGCACTAGGGTTTCTGCCCTACGTTTTTTCCAGGATTGGACTAAACGAAACAACCGTGAGGTATTTGCACTGCGTTCCCAATTTAGTCTGGGACTGGGGATTCTAAACGCAACTGTCAACGATGACGGCCCGGACAGCCACTTTATTGCTTGGCGAGGTCAAGCTCAGTGGGCGCGTCTCCTAGCAGCTGAAACTTTATTACTTTTACGGGCCGACGTGCAACTGACTACTCAGCCACTCCTTGGTTTAGAACAATTTGGTGTAGGTGGTCAAGATACCGTGCGAGGTTACCGTCAGAATGCCCTTCTCACCGATAATGGCGCGTTAGTTTCCGCCGAAATTCGCTACCCTATTCTCCGTCTCCCTCGACAAAATGGCCTACTTCAATTAGCAGCTTTTGTTGACTTCGGCACGTCTTGGAACAATTCAGATAATCCGGAATTCGATCCAGATCCTGGTACTTTGTTCTCTACTGGCCTTGGTTTACGTTTCAGGTTGGGAAATCGTCTCACAGCTAGACTGGACTGGGGCATCCCCCTGGTATCTCTTGATTCTAGGGGTGGAACTTTGCAAGAAGACGGTATTTATTTTTCTGTAGTATCACGCCCTTTTTAATATAGGGAGTAGGGAGTAGGGAGTAGGGGGAGCAGGGGTTGAAGACGGCTATAGAACAAGGGTGTCATAAAAATGCTAAATAAAATCATTAATTACTTGTTGTTTAATTGGCTCAAAAATAACAACAAAAAAAAGATAAAAATCCCGAAGACAAAGTTATTAACTTTCCGACGAAGAATTACTATCAATACCTTTTGTTTTCTCTTAGTCTTTTCTTTCTGCCTAACTCAAAGTTTTGCTTGGCTGACTAATGAGAGTAAGTCACTAGTAGCAGCTCAAACTTCTGCTGAAACTCCTGTTAACCAAGCTTCGACCCTCATGAGCCAAGCTAGAGAACTGTACAAAACAGGACAACTCTCAGAAGCCATAGAAGTTTTAAAACAAGCGGCTCAAGCCTTCGCTGCTCAGAGAGATAACCTCGGACAATCTCAGGCATTAGCTCAAGCCTTTGACCTGCAAGGACAACTACAACTAGCCCAAGGAAAATCAGAGTTAGCCGCAGCTAGTTTCTCAGAAGCCGTTACTATTTACCAACAAATAGATGATGAAACAGGTTTAATAAAAAGCCAACTCAATCAAGTAGAAGCCCTAAGAACCTCTGGACAGTTCCGCCGCGCCCTTGACATCTTAGAACAGGTAAATAAAGATTTACAAGACCAGCCAGATTCTCTACTAAAAGCCATTGGTCTACGCAGTTTTGGAATTACTCAGCGCCTAGTGGGTGACCTGGAAAAAGCCCAGGATTACACACTTGAAAGTTTAGGAATTGCTCAAGAACTCCAATCTCCTCAAGACATTGGTTCAGCTTACTTGGCATTAGGAAATATAGCTAAAGATAAAGCCAATATTTCTTTAGTTAAAGGGACTATTAATTTTGAGCAAAGCGTTGATGCAACTGACTCGGAAGAAAAAATACAAGAGCAAGGCTACCAAGAAATAACCCTAGAAGCTATCGATAATTACCGAGATGCTGCTGAGATAGCCCCTATGGTTAATACGAAAATTGAAGCTAAACTTAATCAGCTCAGTGTGGTGCTAGAAACTGAGGAATTCTTACAACAAGGAAAGCAAAAGCTTCTTAAAAAAATTAGCCCAGAATTTGAGGAGGAGATTCAACAAAGAGTTGCTCAATTGCCCCAAGAACTAGAAACTCTCCGAGACTATATTACCCAACTTCCTCCTTCTCGTACATCAATTAATACTAGACTTAACTGGGCAAGGACGGTGATGAAGCGAGATGACCGAGCTAACTTTACTGCCGCAGAGATTGCAGAACAACTAATCATTGCCATTGAACAAGCCAGGAGTTTTCAAGACTACAGAGCAGAATCTTATGCCCTTGGTCAGTTGGGGGAATTACGCCAACAAGAGGGACAATTAGAGCAAGCAAGAGAAGATACAAAAAAAGCTTTGTTGTTAGCTCAGTCTATTAATGCTTCCGAGATTGCTTACCGCTGGCAATGGCAGTTAGGAGAAATACTTAAAGCTCAAGGTAATCCCCAAGAAGCAATCACAGCTTATAGTGCTGCTGTTAATAACCTCGAATCATTGCGGGGGGATTTAGTTACCATGAATCGCGATGTCCAGTTTTCTTTTCAGGAGAGTGTCGAACCAGTTTATCGTCAATTAGTAGGGTTATTGTTGCAATCTAAACAAGAGGGAACCGGCGAAGTAAATCTCAAGCAAGCTCGCAAGGTTATTGAGTCCCTTCAACAAGCTGAATTGGTCAACTTTTTTCGAGAAGATTGCTTAACGGCTGAGTCAATTGAGATTGATGACATTGACAAAAAAGCAGCAGTAATTTACCCAATTGTTCTAGAAGAGAGCCTGGAAGTGGTGGTATCCCTACCCGGTGGTGATTTGGAGCATCATACTATTCCCATAGCACAAACTGAAGTAGAAAAGGTATTCTCTGATCTGCGCCGTGCTGTTGCTCCATCATCTGAGTCTAACCGTACCCCCACTGGTTCATTAACGGAAGATACTAGCCGCGCTAGACCCCAACCTAGACCAGGTTCTAATCCTTACTATATAAAGATGGCGCAAACAGTTTACGATTGGCTAATCAAGCCGTCTGAACAGCAGATTGGTAGTTCTGGGGTAGAAACTCTTGTCTTTGTTTTAGATGCTCCCTTACTGAATTTACCAATGTCAGTGCTGCACGATGGGAACAAGTTTCTGGTGCAAAAATATGCGATCGCGCAAACTCCCGGACTACAATTATTAGACCCTCAACCCCTAGCAGAGGGTGAACTTACTGCTCTTAAAGCTGGACTATCTGAGGCAACTGATGGCTTCTCAGCTCTTCCCAACGTCGAAAAAGAATTGGAGAAAATTAGTGACCAGATACCAGGAGAGTTAATCCTTAACCAGGATTTTACTAGGGAGGCAATTCAGAACGCAATCAACTCCACTCCTTTCCCCGTCGTTCACCTGGCCACTCACGGTCAATTTAGTTCAGAGGTGGAAAATACCTTTATCCTCACAGCTAATGGCCGTCTCAACGTCTATGAACTCAAAGAAATGCTACAAAGCAGGGAAGAAGGCGGTAAAGATGCCATCGAACTGCTAGTACTTAGTGCTTGCGAGACAGCAACAGGAGATCAAAGAGCAGCGTTAGGATTAGCAGGTGTAGCAGTTAATGCTGGGGCTCGCAGCACTCTGGCAACTCTCTGGACAGTAGATGATGCTGGCACAGCTGACCTGATGATTAGTTTTTATGACAAGTTAAAGGCTAATAAAATTAGCAAAGCCCAAGCCCTTCGACTTGCTCAAATGGAGTTTATAGAAAATAGTGACCAATATCAAGATCCATATTATTGGGCACCATTTGTCTTAGTAGGAAACTGGCTCTAAGCTCTAAGTAGGGCTTGCTGCATTAATCTAAAAGTTATACCAGACAAGGATTTCAATCACTTTTTCGC
>JBAUJE010000132.1:0-19938 GCA_049683475.1 Coleofasciculaceae cyanobacterium
CCTCACCTCATCACCTCATCACCTCATCACCTCATCACCTCATCACCTCATCACCTCATCACCTCATCACCTCATCACCTCATCACCTCATCACCTCATCACCTCCTCACCTCCTCACCTCTTCTCTCCCCGGCTTCTAACTGCCAACTCCTGTCTCCTTCAAAGAGAATTTTGTATTAAAGATTACTATTTAGTTGATGGTTTTGTGAATCAACAGAATAATCTTGTTAAGATAAATAACGAAAAACCAAGATATTTTTCTTGAGATATGTGGAAAATTTGTGATCGTATTTCCCTTTCTGCCCAGTGGGGACTTACGGTCTTAGCTGTAGGTTTATCCCTCAGCGGCTGTAGCCTCAGTACGAGTCAGGCTAACGATATCCCAAACCAGAAGCAGACCGTCGGTTGGATTGAAGAGGCTTACATTTTGGGGGTTGGCAGCGACACAGAGGTAAAGTTGGACACGGGAGCGACTACTACCTCTATTAACGCAGAAATCTTAGAGAAGCCAGAGGGTGGTTATGAAGCGGGTGGCATGGTTAAGTTCCGTTTCTTAGATACAGACGGAGATAATAAAATCTACGAACTGCCTGTAACGCGATGGGTACGCATCAAGGATGGTAAGGGGGGCTATTTTCGCCGTCCGGTGGTGAGAATGCAAATTTGTGTTGCCGGTCAGTGGATAGAAGAAGAGGCTAACTTGGCAGACCGGAAACAATTTGATTACTCGGTACTAATCGGTCGTAATATGCTCGAAAAAGGCGGTTTGGTAGTAGACTCCGCTGCCACAAAAACCACTAAGCCTAACTGTCCAGAGAGGGAAGAAGTTCAGTAATGAATCGCACTTGGCGCGCTGCACTACTTGCCCTATTCTTAACAGCAGTAGGACTAACAATTTTTTTACATAAAGTTTTTTCAGCTAACGTACCACTGCTGCCGAATCAGACTTACCAAAGCTGGTATCTTGAGACGAAAATTTCCATCAAGTCGGAGCGATCGCTACTAGAGTCGGAACAGGAACTACCTCAAACCATTGCACTCCAGCTTCCCCAAAATTCTCAGCGCTACACTATCACACGGGAAGACTTCGTCGATGATGGGTTTAATCGGCAGCTGACATCTCCAAAACAATCTCCTAATCGGTTAGCTGTTTTCACTAATCAAGGGAAAACTACAGAGAAGGTACTGTTTTACCGTGCCATTATTGATGAGTTGCCTATCTCTGGTGCCGATAATTCAGAAAACGGCAGCGTACCCTTGGCAGGACGCAGGCTTGTTAACCAACAATTTAACCAGTATGGGGAGGGTAACGAGGTTAAGGATAACTTGGAAGAAAACCTCCCAGCAGAAGAGATTCAAGATTTGATAGCTGAAGCACGCCAGGGTGCTGATGGTCGGCTGTCCATAGCGAAAAATCTTTATCAGCTAGCTCTCAAAGAACAGGATATTCGTATTCAGGCAATTCGTAAAACCCTGGCTTCAAACCTTTCGGCGGCAGAACTTACAGCATTTTTGTTAAAGCGGGGACAGATAGATGCTCGCATTGGTAACGGCATTTTACTTACCCAAAAAGAAGCTTACTCTACCGATTTTGTGCACTGGCTGGAGGTCAAGGACGGAGAGAACTGGCTGGCCTATGACCCAGTTGAGGGCAGCTTTGGTTCTCAAAATCGCTACCTGACCTGGTGGTATGGCAATACTAGCCCAGTCTTGGTTCAGGGTTCGGGAGATGTTGAGCTAGAGGTGTTAGTACGCCCCAATACTGATAGTGGTCTTAATCAAGCAATCTGGCAAGATCGAGCCCAATCTAATCTGTTCGTTAAGTATTCGCTGCTGAGTCTGCCCCTGGCAACCCAACGGGTGTTTCAGGTGCTGGTGCTGGTGCCAATTGGAGCGCTAATTATTTCCCTACTGCATCAGATTATTGGTGTTAAAACCTTTGGTACGTTTACGCCAGTGCTGATTGCCTTAGCTTTTCGAGAGACGGGTTTAATTGTAGGTATTCCCCTGTTCGTACTAATTGTAGTTCTGGGACTGTTAATTCGGGCTTATCTGAATCGATTGCAGCTTCTGATTGTGCCACGATTGGCTGCGATTTTGACGGCAACAGTGCTAATCATGATTGGGCTGGCGATCGCAATGGACTACTTCGACATTAGTTTTGGTCTATCTATCTCTTTGTTTCCCATTGTGATTTTGGGCATGACTATTGAGAGTGCGGCCCTGATGTGGGAAGAAGAGGGCAAAACCGAGGTGGCGATCGCCGGCGTTGGCAGTATCACAGTCGCCGTAATTGGTTATCTTTGTATGGTTAATGACTACGTGCAGTACCTGACCTTCGCCTTTCCAGAAGTACTGCTGCCTGTGTTAGGTCTTAACGTGCTGGTGGGTCGATACAACGGCTACAAACTTACAGAATACCTGCGCTTCCGAGCCATGCAACGACAGCTTAGCCAGTCAGGAGGATAAGATGGGGTTATTTTCACTAGAACAGTTTGGCATCTTGGGTATTAACGCCCGTAACTTAGACTATTTATTTCCCAACAATCCTCGACACCTCTATAAATTAGCCGACAGCAAACTAGAGACAAAAAAAATTGCTCAGCGTGTAGGAGTGGCAATTCCTGAAACCTACGGTGTGATTAGGTTTCAAAACGAGGTAAAGGGTTTACCAGAGATAATAGGCGATCGCAATGCCTTCGTAGTTAAGCCTGCTGGTGGCAGTGGTGGTGACGGCATTGTGGTGATTAAAGAAGTTACCGATAAAGGTTATCGCAAAGCCAACGGCAAACTTATCTCTCAGGGAGATTTGCAGTACCACATGCACAACATTCTCAGTGGCATGTTCTCTCTCTCTGGCAATAGTGATGTAGTTATTATTGAGTACGCCGTGCAGTTTGACCCAGTATTTACCGATATTGCTTATCAGGGTGTACCAGATATACGCATGATCATCTACCACGGCGTACCAGTAATGGCAATGCTGCGACTACCTACCAAAATCTCAGACGGTAAGGCAAACCTACACCGAGGTGGTGTTGGCGTTGGTATTGATTTGGCAACGGGCAAAACAACTTCGGGTATTCAGCACAACCGCTACATAAATCAGCACCCGGAAACTAATAGTCCCCTAAGAGACATAGAGATTCCTCACTGGGTTCATATTATGACCATGTCTGCTCAGCTAGGTGAAGAAACCGAGTTTGGCTATTTGGGTATCGATTTTGTACTCGATGAAAACCTTGGACCACTGCTATTAGAAATCAACGCTCGTCCTGGACTGTCTATCCAAATTTCTAATCAGGAAGGCTTGATTCCTCGGCTGAATGCAGTGGATGAGTACTTGTCCAAACTAACTAATGTTGAAGAAAAAATTGCTTTTGCCCAGCGAACTTTTGCTAATTAAAACAAAAACTTATTACTGATTTGTCTTGTAGCCAGAAGTAGCAAAAGCGTCTCCTTTGATTTCCTCTTCTTGAGTTTCTGTCAGATGCTTCTCCAAAATGGCCAGATTGCGCATGTTTGATTTGTAGAAAGCATCAAATATATCACCGGCTAGCGGAACTGCCCCCACCACAGCTTCTAGACCAACATTAAAAATCATTTTCCTCAAATCTTGGCTTGGTATTTGGAAGCGGGTAGCAAGAAAGATGATGTAAGCAGAAAATGCCGTACTGATTAAATCACCCGCACCAGGAACTAAACCGATAATTGGGTCTAAACCAATGCGAAACCCAATCCCCGGTATCCGAATTGAGGTATCCATCAGGCGGCTGAGTCGGCGGATGCGTTTGAGAGTATCTGTGCGTTGAGTATTATTCATAATCAATAATATTGACAGCAACCACCTGCATCTGTCTTGTACCCTGAGTAATAGGATGGGGAGATGGGGAGGATGGGAAGTAATTAACAACTTTGTTACAAGCAATGCCTCCCAAAAAATGCCAGAATTAGTGGCAATTCTCAATCCATTGCATTAAGTTTTAGACAAGTTACTCCTATGACTTCTGCCCCTACTCAAGTTTATCCAGTCATTTGGCACCAAGACCGTGTCTTACTTATAGACCAAACCAAATTGCCTAATAACTACACGGTTGTAGAAATTAGTCGTTCTGAAGATATGGCACAAGCCATCAAAACGATGATTGTTCGGGGAGCACCAGCAATTGGTGTAGCAGCGGCTTATGGTATGTACTTGGGTGCGCGTGAGATTCAGACAGAAGATCTGAATACTTTTCTCAGCAAGTTAGAAGATGTTGCTCAACTGCTACGCAAAACTCGTCCAACGGCAGTAAATTTATTTTGGGCGATTACTCGTATGCTGAAAATTGCCCATGAGACAACGGGTTCAGTTAAGGAAATTAAGGAATCTTTACTGGTAACGGCTCAAGCTATTCAAATTGAAGATTTAGAGACTTGTCAAGCAATTGGTGATCACGGCTTAGCCGCTTTGCCAACTGAGCCAGAAAAGTTGTGTATTCTTACTTATTGCAATACTGGCTCACTAGCTACAGCAGGCTATGGCACGGCCTTAGGCGTTGTACGTTCTGTTTGGCAAGAAAAACGACTAGCTAGAGTCTATGCTTCAGAGACTCGTCCTAGACTGCAAGGTGCTAAACTAACTGCCTGGGAATGTGCCCAAGAGGGAATACCCGTGACTGTAATTACGGATAACATGGCAGCTCATTGTATGAAGCAAGGTATGATAGACGCTGTGATTGTTGGTGCTGACCGAATTACCGCCAACGGAGACACTGCTAACAAAATTGGTACTTACAGTTTAGCCTTGATTGCCAAAGCTCATGAAGTACCTTTCTTTGTCGCTGCTCCTCTTTCGACAGTTGATTTTGAGCTAGCAAATGGTGAAGGAATTCCTATTGAAGAACGCCATCCCTCAGAAATCTATCAAGTTGGCGATACGGTTATCTGTGGCCCTCAAGTAGAGTTTTACAATCCAGCATTTGACGTTACACCGGCTGAGTTAATCACGGCAATTATTACTGAGCGAGGTGCAGTTGCACCAGGGGAATTAAAAAATTTTCAGGTTAAGGAGTCGGCTTAGTAGAATAATGCCGAAATTTACCCTTAGATAAAAGCTATGGAGTCAAGTTTTTTAACCGTAGTTTTTCTACCCCTAGCGCTATTTATCATCATGCTGGGTATGGGACTAGGTCTGACATTGGATGACTTTAAGCGGGTATTTATTGAACCTACAGCAGTTATCCTGGGTCTAATCGCTCAGTTGGTCATGCTACCAGTGGTGGGCTTTTTGCTGGCCAGTATTTTTCCTCTCTCTCCCGAGTTAGCAGTTGGGGTAATGATTTTGGCAGCTTGTCCAGGTGGACCTACCTCCAATCTGGTGACCTATTTGGTGCGGGGGAATGTTGCCCTATCGATTACCCTAACCGCTTTCAGCAGCCTGATTACCGTGTTTACTATTCCCCTAGTGCTCAACTTAGCCATGAAGAACTTTATGGGAGAAGGGGTTGCTTTACAACTACCGTTTCTGAAAACAGTAATTCAGATTGCGGTAATTACAATCATACCAGTCACTTTGGGAATGTTGTTGAACAACTATGCACCGCAATTTGCAGCAAAGGTCGAAAAATATCTCAAGTGGCTGTCGCTGTTTTTCTTAGGGTTAATTATCGTTGGTTTGCTTGTCAAAGAACGGGCTAATGTGCCGACCTTTTTCTTGCAGGTGGGTGGGGTTACTCTCACCTTGAATGTGTTAACAATGGCTTTGGGCTATGCGATCGCAACTCTTGGCAAGCTTGATCAGTCCAGCGCTAAGGCAATTACGGTTGAAGTCGGCATCCAAAATGGAACCTTAGCGATCGCCGTTGCCAGTACACCCACCCTCTTGAATATGCCAAGTATGGCAATTCCATCTGCGATCTACAGTCTGCTGATGTTTGTAACAAGCGCAGTCTTTTACTGGACTAACAAAGCGGGTTACACCAGGCAAGCTTAGAACCAAATCACCTCTATCTACGTTAATTTTCCCGGAAAATCAATCTTAACTAGGGTTTACTGAAAAAATCTGAAACCTTTAGAGAAAAATGCTTTTAGCTCTATGGTTACTACGGAGTACACCTGGGTAATTGCAAAAGCACTCCGCACTCCCTAATCCAGCCGACAAAGGTGACATGCTCCTGAAACGGTACGACCTTACCAGAGTGCACGTACTGCTGGTTGTTCCGCCGGTTCTTCTCTCTCCTGAGTCATCTCCTCTGGCATTTCTTCCGGTGTCTCCTCAGTTGTTACTGTCTGTCTAGTTCTAGTTTCTTGTACAGACCTTATTCTTTGCGTCTCAACAGTCCTTTCTTGTTGGGTGCTGGTTGTATCAGTGTCCATCATGTCTTCGGACGGAGTCTCTGCTAAATCTACTATTCTTATTGCCCTGACAACGGGAAGTTCTTGCCCCTCCATCATCACTACCTGAGCCATAATTCTGCTACCTGGTTCAAGTCCCAAACGACGCTGATCTATTTGAGAAATTCTAATGTCTTGAGTTTCGTCGTCAGCAGTTTTTACTGTTACCACATCGTCAACAATCTCTTCAATAGTTCCTGTAATTACTGCCTCTTCAGATTCCATTTGGCTGATTAGCTTTTCTTGGGCTGGTTTGCTAACGGGGTTAGCAAATGCGGGAGTTGCAAAGAACCCCGCCACCAAAATTGCTAAACTTGCTCCGGCTAGTGCTTGTGGCTTTAACATCTTTGAATTACTACCTCACATCAAAACTATTTAACTTAAGTTAACCTACTCAGCTGTAGATTTAAATTGATTTCCCGGAAAAGTTTGAATCATCTTGGAAGTAAAGATAATAGCTAATATGACCTAGTGAATTACTATCAGCATCTACCCTAAGATAGGACTACGTAATTGAGGTTAAACCTTAAAATTTGTAAAGACTTAAAGATTAGAAATATGATCAGAGGTAGGTTCCAGGCGAAAGGCTTGATACTGCTGTATTTGAGTACAGCATTTTTCTTGCTCAATGGACAACGAGAGGTAGCTGCTTCTGAAACAATCACAGTTTCTGAGAGTTCTCCCCAACAGGTTTTGCCTCAAGTTAGGTTACCTGAGATGGAAATACCTGAATTGCCACCCCTGGGGGAAGCTAGTAAATATCTTCCCTTTGAAGATGGTTATCGCACTGGTACAGTTCTCGATACTCGTTTGGTGATTAAATTAAGTGAGCGTCGTGTTTATGTATATCAAATAGATGAAGTACTAGTAAGTTACCCAATTGCCGTTGGTAAAGCAGGCTGGGAAACACCCACAGGCAACTTTCAGGTAATGCAAATGCTCCAAGATCCCGCTTGGGAGCATCCCTGGACTGGTGAAATAGTGCCTCCAGGGCCAGATAATCCTTTAGGCGATCGCTGGATTGGTTTTTGGACTGACGGGGAAAATTACATCGGCTTTCATGGCACCCCAGCAGAGGAACTAGTGGGACAAGCTGTCTCCCACGGCTGCATTCGCATGCGCAATAAAGATGTCAAGGCTTTATTTGAAAAAGTAGCTGTTGGTACTCCTGTTTTTGTAGAGCATTAGGGAGAGATGGGGAATGGGAAGACGAGGGAGCAGGGGAGGAATTTTCATTAATACTCTGTTACTCATTACTCATTACTCATTACTCATTACTTCTACCGTAGTTAGCCGGGGAGGACGACCTTTTAAGCCTGTCATTAGTTGCAAGGCTTGCACTTTAACAGGACGGATTTGTTGCAGTATCCATAAACCTAGGCGACGGATGGCTATGACTGGGAACCAGTTGCTAGAAAATGTGCGGTTCAAAAAGTCAGTAAAACCTAAAATCGCTAGGTTCTCACGTTTGCGCCAGCGTTCGTAGCGTTGGAGTACTTTGAGATTGCCAATATCTTCACCTCGTTGATGGGCTTCTTGCAAGACTTGGGCTAAAGCAGCAGCATCACGAATACCCATATTCAAGCCTTGGCCACCGACGGGATGGCAGCAGTGGGCAGCATCGCCAATTAGAGCTAGTCTTGATTGGGTGTAGCGATCGCTTTGCATTAGTTGCACAGGAAAAACTAAGCGTTGGCTATCTAGTTCAATGCGTCCCAGTAAGCCACCTGTGCGATATTCTAATAGCGCTAAGAACTCCTGCTCATCTAAATCTTTTAAAGCTTGGGCTTCCTGGTGGGGTGCTGTCCATACTACCTGACAGCGATTATCTGGTAGGGGTAAAACTCCCATGGGGCCACTTGGCCAGAAGCGTTCAAAGGCGGTATTGTTGTGAGATTTTTCTGGTTTAATCCTGGCTGTAACGCAAGATTGCCAGTATTTCCAGCCGTGGGTGCCTATACCTGCTGCGGTGCGGATGCGTGATTTTGCCCCATCGGCGGCGATAACTAAGCGGGTTCTAATTTGGTGGTGAGTGTTCTCTACTTTTACTTTGATTTCTACTCCAGAGGGCTGGTAATCAACCTTAACTACTTCGGCAGGACATAGCCAGCTAAGATTAGGACATTCAGCTAAAAACTCATATAAAGATGTCAGCACAGGTTGATGTTCACCTACGTAACCTAGGGCATCAGTGCCTAAATCGGTAGGATGAAAATGCACAACGTTGGTATTATTGGCATCTGAGAGGCGGATTTGCTGATAAGTTGTGACTTGAGGTTGTATTTTCTGCCAGACACCGATTTCTTGGAAAATGCGTCCTGAAAGGATAGAAAGGGCGTAAGCTTGTCTTCTCTGCACTGCCTTGGCTTGAGGTTGCGCTTCAATCAGAACTACCTTCAAACCAGAGTCTTTTAATGCAGAGGCGAGGGTTGCACCAGCAATACCTCCACCAACGATTGCCAGGTCATAATCTAAGTCTGGGTGGATTGTCTGGGTAGTTTGAGTTAGCTGTTCGAGGGCCATTGCTAGAGAGTCGGTTCAAGAATAGAGATATTTACTCTTTACTATTGTTACGCGAACTGCTAAAGCAGGCAAGGTGGGGAGTCAGTACTTAATTTTTTCTACTTATTTTTCCTTTGATGGAAATATCTATCAATTTGTTTATACCCAAGGTGTAAAAGAAGCTGAAGAGAAATGTGCTTTTAAACCTTTGTCTTCGTTTCCGTGCTTGGAAGAGATTTATACCTCAACTCAGTTATTTCCAGTGTTTGCGAATCGTTTGATGTCGCGATCGCGTCCTGATTATTCTAGTTTTATTGAATGGCTCAATATTCTCAATGATGAAAATGATCCAATGGCAATTTTAGGCCGGAGTGGTGGCGAACGAGAAACGGATACACTCGCCGTTTTTCCTTGTCCGGAAGTTGATGAAAAAGGACAGTACTATCTGTACTTTTTCTCTCATGGACTGCGACATTTGCCAAACAGTGCAATTGAACGGATTAATCAGTTTGAGCTTGGGGAAAAGTTATGGTTAGCTCACGAATTTCAAAATCCCTACGACTCTCAGGCCTTAATCTTAAACACGGAAGACCACTACATTGTCGGCTATTGTCCGCGATATTTGCTGGCAGAAATTTTTGAGTTGCTTCGACAAAATTCTAACTTAGGAGTTCGGGTAGAAAGTGTCAATAAACCTCCAACACCACTCCAGTTTCGCCTGTTATGTAAAATGATTATCGATGTGACTGATAATTTTCGTCCCTTCTCAAATTATCAATATCAACCCCTAATTGCAGAGATGGCGGTAAAATTTGTGTAAATTTGTGAGGTTCTGTTTAACTCACAACCAATTACCTACTAAAACAAAAGGTGCCCAGTAAAAAGGATGTTGATAGTTAGGTTCTTGTAGTAAAGTTAACTGAGCTTGACGAAGAGCCTCGGCTTTACTAATCTCAGATTTAGTCAGTTTTTGATAAAACTCACTCATCAGTTGAGCGGTAGATTGGTCTTGTACTGACCACAAAGTTGCTAAGGTACTACGTGCTCCTGATTTTATGGCTATTCCCGCCAATCCCAGAGCAGCTTTTTTGTCACCAGTAGCAGTTTGACAGGCACTAAGAACAAGTAATTCAATGGGATTAGTTCTGTCTTGCTGTCTTAATTCGAGTAATTGATCTAATTCTTGCACCTGGACACGGCCATTCCAAGTCAGGAGAAAAGTATCTTCCGGTTTAGAACTAAACTGACCGTGGGTGGCAAGATGAACTACATTAAAAGGTAAGGAACTAATCTTGTTTTCCAAAGTAACTTCCTCGAACTCCTGATTAAGGAGTACCTCAGAACTTATCTGCTCTGCGATTCGCTCCAATTCAACTGCGACTGCTGGTAGAGAGGAAAAACCTTGGCGTGCTTCTGTCAGTCCCCCTGTTAAGGCTTTAAGCTTTGTTCTATCTAGGCTACGGGGTTCTAGTAGTTGCAAACCTGGACTAAGAGCAATGCTGTACTTTTCTACTAAATACTTTTCTCCATCATAGAGGGCAGCCATTGGCAGATTGCGTAAAGAGCCATCGAGTACAAAAACCAAAGTTTCTATATCACTGTCAGCTAACTTAACCTGAGCTGGACGAATTAACCAATCGTAAACTTGTTGAGAAAGACCTAAACGTCTTTTATTAGAAACTGCGGGGTTAAGAGATTGCAATAGCTGCTCTAAAGTACTCTCTATTTCTGTATCTGTTGCAAGAGTTTGATAATAATCTAGAGGTTGCCCTGGCAGAGAAAGTATAACAGCTAAACGGTCTGGTAAAATAATTGGATAAATTACTGCTGCGGTCGTATCTACCAGATCAATTTGTTCCTGTGGGGTATTGAGACAGGCTTCTCGAAAGAAATTATCTAATTCTGCTAATTGCAAAGATTCAATTACCTCTCGTGCTTTATTGAGGTTTATTTGACTAGGTTCTGCTTGCAAAAGTAATCCTACTAATTGGCGATAGACGGGTTCAACACTATCACGAAAGGAAAACTGAAAGTCAGAATTAGTGGCAACTAAATCAGAACGGAGAGATTGAAGAGAATTAACTGCTTGGCTATAAGCTGCAATGGCTTTTGGTAATATTTTACTTTCTACACCAGTTATTTCTCCTTGCTGTCGAAAAATTTGACCTAGTTGCCAATACCAACGATAAGCGATATCTTCTGCACTAATCCTTTGAGCTAAAGTAATAGCTTCTTGGGTTAAATCTTGAGCATATGACCATTGTTGCGTCTGTTTATACAACTTGCCTATGGTTCCTAGAGCATGAGACTCTGCCCTTATGTCTCCTATACTTTTTGCTTGTTGTACTGCCCTAGCTAACAGCTGAGCAATTTCAGTTATTGGCTCAATTTTTAAGTTGATATTTTTATTTTTTATACTCCCTGCTTGATAGTTAAGGAGATTCTCAGCCAAATTAACTTGAGCATAAATAGCATCACGACTAGGAGGAAGGCTATTAATTTGAGGCTGAATTTGAGAGAGCAAAATTGTCAACTCTTCTCCTTCTGCTTTATCACTTTTACAAGGAGGAATATCGAGGTAACAGTTTTGATTTAAGCTTTGTACTAATAGGCTTAATTGATTAAGTTGTGCTTCTAACTTTTCAATTGGTTGAGTTGCCGTATTCGCAGCTTGTTGATAGAGTTGCCATGCTTTTTCATAATTTTGTAAATCTCTAGCTGTGTTACCTAAATTTAAAAGGATCGGGCTAACAGCTGAGGTAGAATCTAACTTCTGAGTAATTGCCAAACTTTGCTCTAAAGCGATTTGGGATTCTTCTAAAACACCAAGAACTTGCAGGGCAACACCCAGATTCTCTAATCCTTGGGCTTTGAGGGATGAGTCAGGCTGGGCTTGCAACTGTTCGTTGAGCTGCTCTAAGCTACTCCTAGCCCGTTGGTACATGCCCAAGGCTTGTAAAGCCTCAGCTTGGTTAATTTGACTGCCTAGCATTCCGACTCTATCCTCAGCTTGAGCATAAGCCTCAGCTGCTCGTTTCCAGGTATCAAGTGCTGCCTCAGTTTGACCCATTGCTAGTTGCAGACTACCTTGGCTATTGAGGGTATGGGCGAGAATTTGTTGGCTCTCAGTTGTTACAGGTTGTTGGTTCGTTAGTAATTTTAGACTTTTGCTAATTACCTTCTCTGCTTCTGGCCATTTTCCCAACTCTTGATAAGCTAAAGATAAATAACTGAGGCTAAGGGATTGGTTGAGGTATTGTCCCTGAGTTTGATAGGTTTGGAACGCCTGTTGCCAAACTTGGGCAGCTTCTATAAATCGCCCTGCTTGATAAAAAGAAATGCCTTGTTCAATTGCATCTGAATTTTGGCTTACTTTGGACTTGTTAATCTTCCTCAATTCTGTTTTAGGGAGAAGATTAACTAATTTAGAATCAGAGGAAAATTGCTGTGCTGCCACAGGGATAACGTTTGTTACCAACAAGAAAGTAAGTAATCCTAACCAAAAGCTGCGAATTATAGCCCTCATCACTCAACCTTCCCCCACAGTGCTAAGCCTCCACCTCTTCCTCTGGCAGCAATCACTTGATTGTTGGCAAGAAAATAAGCAAAAAAAGCTTGTTTTTTTACACTTTCTTCGTAGAATATTTCTTCTGTTGCCTTGCCATTACGAATATAACCTTCGTATAGTTTAGCTCCGAAAAAGCGAATAGTCAGATGGGTAAAATCAAAGGCAAGGATGTTTTTTCTTAACAAAAACTTGACTGGGCCAGATAGAGACAACTGTAGGCCTCCAAGCTGAACAAGATTCTGCACTCTTCCTGTGGCAAACAATTGTTCGGGTTGAAAGTTGGTTTGCTCATTGGCAGAATAAGATAAGTAAATCTTGACCCAACTAAGAAGGTAACGTCCAGCTCCTAGTACTATTCCAGCTCGCTTACGAGTTTTCTTTGTTCCTGTAATGAAGCATAATCGCCAGCTTCCCAGGAATTGTGAGTAGGTATAAGTTTGTTTGTTCTTCTTCGCTGTTTTTTCTGTAGTCAAAAGGGCGGCGACGACGGAGTCAGGGGAGGGTTTTTCTGGGATTTGATTAATTACTGATTGAGCAGCTTGGGCTAGGAGCAAGGAGTTATTCATAGTGATCGCGTTTGGCTTAGTCTATTTCTACTATGCCCCGAACCGTGTCAATTGTTTGACTAAAGTTATCAAGTCAGACTTACAGCAATTCTCAACTGGGTAAGCTACGGACTACACAATTGCGATCAGCTTCTCTACGAGACGCTAGTACTGAAAGCAATCATAATGAAAGCGGTGATATAGCCAATCCCTTCCAGACTACACCACCACCTTCAAACCAGGAAACCTTAGAAACTTCCTGGAAACATCATTTATATTTTGGAGATGTCTAGAGAATAAAAGCTGTATCTTCACTATCCATTGGTTCAGCATGACAGTCTGTCGAGACTTCCCCCCGCAGTTCATGCCACCAATGGTCGCGGCCTGGTTCCATGTGAATTAGTTGGTCGGTACGCTTCACCACTAAAACACTGTGAACATTGGGAACCTGCTGGTTAGCCAACGCTTGGTCTACCTGGCGTTTGACAGGAACAATTACATCCTTACGCCAACCACCATCAGCAGTAATAACTACTTTAGCTTGAGAATCGAGAAGTCGGTCTTTGAGAGCTTCGGCACTGAAACCACCGAAAACAACCGTGTGAGAGGCACCGATGCGGGTACAGGCGAGCATGGCGATCGCAGCTTCTGGAATCATGGGCAGATAGATACCCACACAATCACCTTTACTTACCCCCAGCTTTTTCAGAACATTGGCTATTAGGCAAACTTCTCGATGCAGCTGAGCATAGGTAAAGCGGCGCGTCTCACCAGGTTCCCCTTCCCAAATTAAAGCTATCTTTTCACGTCGTTTGGTTGTGAGGTGACGATCTAGACAGTTATAGGAAATGTTGAGTTTGCCACCAACAAACCATTTGGCAAAGGGAGGCTGCCAATCTAACACCTTGTCCCACTTGCGAAACCAATGTAACTCTTTTTCTGCCAGTTCTGCCCAAAATTTCTCCCGATCAGCTTTTGCTTGTTCACAAAGGCTTTGATACTCTGCCAAGCTCTTGATATTTGCCGTGCGTGAGAATTGGGCAGGCGGCGGAAATAGACGTTTTTCGTGCAGGATAGATTCTATTGCGGCTTGAGACATAATATTTTACTCTTTACTAATGAAACTATTCCTTATCTCCATTCTTGAGTTTGAACCATCCCGAACGGTATCCCGGTAGTCCAATACCGTTAGTTCTCCTAATTGGCTGATAGGGAGAATTGCGGTTTAGTTCTAACAACAAGGCCTAGTCTGTAACCAGAGAGGTGATGGGAATTTTGCGTCCGTAAAAATTGCCTCGGATATGTAGTTGAGAATCTGACAGTTCAAACTGTATCTGGTGAGATGAGTAGGCAATATAACCAGTCAGACAAAGCATTACTGCTAAAAATAAGGCAAAGACACCAATAAACCACAGTGTCTTGGCAGGAGAAGGAATAATCTTGAAAATTTCAGTCATCTCCCCCAGCCCCTCTCCTACAAGGCGAGGGGAGTAAGATTTTCAAAGAAACTATGCCCCTTGTCTTTACACCCATCTACTTAAGCTCAGACAACCACGGTATCTGCTTTTCAACTTATATGGCTTTTGCACACTCTAGCTAAAATGGTTTGTTGAGAATAGGGCAAGGTCTGAGATAAGGAATTGCCTTTGCTCCCAAAAACTGCAAATCCTATCCGCCGTGAGAACTAGTTATTTTTAAGAAATCAGATTATTCATCCTGAGAACCCATGGGACTACGAAGCGGACTCCTTGGCATTATTACCCTACTGGCTACGACTGGAGTTGTTTTTACAGCAAATTTTCCAGCACCATTTTCTGCATTGCCAGTAATGGCTCAAACTACGGCTGAACAGAAAGCGGAAGCTGATCGACTTTTTCAGCAGGGACTTGAGCAGGCTAAAACTAGTCGATTTCAAGCAGCTTTACAGTCTTTCCAACAAGCACTAGCTATTTATGGGGAGATAGGTAATCGCGAAGGAGTTGCTAATTCTCTGAACAATCTGGGTCTTGCTTACAATTCCCTAGAGCAATATCAGGAGGCAATAGAGTTTTATCAACAGTCCTTAGCAATCAAACAAGAAATAGGCGATCGCGAAGGAGTTGCTAAATCTTTGAACAATCTGGGCAGTGCTTACCGCTCTCTAGGAGAATATCAGAAGGCGATTGAGTTTTTTCAACAGTCCCTGGCTATCAAAAGAGAAATAGGTGATCGCGAAGGAGAAGCTACATCTCTAGGTAATCTGGGCAGTGCTTACCGCTCTCTAGGAGAATATCAGAAGGCGATTGAGTTTTTTCAGCAGTCCTTGCAGATCGCACAAGAAATAGGCGATCGCGAAGGAGTTGCTAAATCTTTGAACAATCTGAGCAGTGCTTACCACTCTCTAGGGGAATATCAGAGAACGATTGAGTTCCTTCAACAATCTTTGGTAATCTCTCTGGAGATAGGAAATCGCCAGGGGGAAGCTAGTTCTTTGATTGGTCTAGGCAATGTTTACCATTCTCTAGGAGCATCTCAGAGAGCAATTGAGTTTTATCAACAGTCTTTGGCTATCAAACGAGAAATAGGCGATCGCTCAGGAGTTGCTGCTTCTCTGACTAATCTGGGCAGTGCTTACCGTTCTCTAGGGCAATATCAGAAAGCAATTGAGTTTCATCAACGGTCTTTGGCAATTTTCCAGGAGATAGGCGATCGCGAAGGAATTGCTATTTCCCTTGGTAATCTGAGTGAAGTTTATTATTACCTAGGACAATATCAGAAGGTGATAGAATTTCATCAACAGTCCTTGGCAATTTTCCAGGAGATAGGCGATCGCGAAGGAATTGCTATTTCCCTTGGTAATCTAGGGCTTGCTTACCGTTCTCTAGGGCAATACCAGAAGGCAATTGAATTCTATCAACAGTCCTTGGCAATTTTCCAGGAGATAGGCGATCGCTCAGGAGTTGCTGCTTCTCTGACTAATCTGGGCAGTGCTTACCGTTCTCTAGGGCAATATCGGAAGGCAATTGAGTTTCTTCAACAGTCCTTGGCAATTTTCCGAGAAATAGGCAATCGCGAAGGAGTTGCTAAATCTCTGGCTAATCTGGGCAGCGCTTACCGTTCTCTAGGGCAATATCGGAAAGCGATTGAGTTTCTTCAACAGTCTTTGGTAGTCGCCCAAGAAACAGGCGATCGCGAAGGCGAAGGAATAACTCTCAACAATCTTGGCTATCTATTAGCCAAACAAAACCAACCAGAACTAGCAATTATTTTCCTTAAACAATCTGTAAACGTTAGAGAAGCAATTCGGAGAAAGCTTTGACCTGAAACTATACGCCAACACCTTACAAGACAACCTCAAAAGACTCCAACAAAATGCCGTAGTTCTCTATCCCTTCATTCTCGATGACCGCTTAGAATTAGTCTTAGTTACTCCTTATGCACCTCCCATCCGCCGCACTGTTTATGTTAAACGGGAAGAACTCAACCAAGCAATTCTTCAATTCCGCAAAGCACTACAAAATCCTACCAGTAATGCCCAAGTTCCAGCACAAAAACTCTACGAATGGCTAATCAAACCTTTAGAAAATGACCTCGCCACAGCCGAAGCCGAAACTATTATCTATGCTCCAGATGGACAACTGCGTTATCTTCCCTTAGCTGCTCTTTATGATGGTGAGCAATGGTTGGAGACGGCAAAGAAATCCTCGGTTTTGGTTATCAGATGCAACAAACCAAAGCAAGAGCTGCTATTGCTTCCCTCTGGCAAGTAGATGATGGGGGAACTCAAGCTTTAATGAATGCTTTTTATGAAGCGTTACAAGGAAATAATATTACCAAAGCTGAAGCTTTGAGAAGGGCACAGGTTGCTTTAATTACTGATGATTATTCTATCTTAGGTGAAAGAGAAAGTAGGGCAGTAGCTAAACTACGATATGGTATGTCGGCAGAAGTTACCAGTCGTCTTAGTCATCCCTATTATTGGGCCCCGTTTATTTTAATTGGCAATGGATTGTAGGTCTTGTTAAAGATAAGGTTCGCAAGAAAAGAATCCCACCTCTTGAGAGTATGGGATTCTCAGAGGGAAAGCTCTAATTTAGTGTGCAATGCCCTCAGCTTGATCGAATCTTTTCTCGATTACTTCTGCCTGTACAGTGCCAAATCGAGAAAGTAGAACTGCTCCAAAGCCAAAGAGATTCACCATTAAGATAATCAATCCTCCAGCTACAGGAATCAGACTGATTAAAGCCAGAATTAGCATGCCAACAAAAAATTCTTTGAGGAGGGAAGAGCTTCTGGTGGAATAAATCTTTTCCCCAACCCATAAACCTGTCCCTGTGCAGCCTAACAATCCTGTCACCAAAACCGTTAAATTGACAACAGGAATCAAGACTACTCCTAGAACACTCCCAGCAACTAGACTAGTGCACAAAATAGCGGCGATAATACCACCTAATCCCCACATCCCACTTTTGAAAGGATGCTGGCTAATAGTTGAGGAGATTGTTTGTAAGTGACCTGGTAGTAAGAGCAGCAGAAAAATGCCAAAAGCAAAAACAACCAGGAGAGAAATAATATAGAAGACAAGATTAGCAAGATAGATAGTGCCAAACAAACCAAGCCTTGAAACAAGGACTTTAGCACCACTAAAAATTTCTACTTCACTTCCCTGAATATTAGCCCCTTCTTCTGGTAGAACTTCGCCACCGATAGCAACTGCATCACCCGACAAAAGAGCATTTGCTTTGATGCTCACATCACCGCCAATCGCCACTGCATCACCTGTGACTCTTCCTCCTTCTAACAACGTGACTGAACCACCAATAGCAACTGCATCCTTAACGATTTGATTCTCTTGTACCGTGACATTATCTCCAAATCTGACCAAATCTCCGGTACTGATTTCACTAGCTGCTAAAGACATACCTGACCAAACAATAAAGATGGCTGAGAGTAGGCCTAAAACCAACGGACGTATTTTTTTCTGCCAGTTCATTATTTTTATCCTTTCTTATTTGTTATATTTTGGTTTTCTTTACTAATTTTCTTGTCAAAAAACCTCTCAAGGTAAGAGCGCTCCTTGGCTGGAACGCTCTCCAGGAAAAGCTTGTGAGTTGTGAATTGAAAATTGAAAATTGTGAATTGTGAATTGTCTACTTTTTGTTAGACGTTGCATGCAACGTCTCTACGCCGACTCCTATGTCTCTTAAATTAGGCAAGGTTGGGACTAACAGGAATTGCTGGCCCCCCAGCTAGAACTAAGGGGAAATGGTGAGCATTAGGGGAATGCATGACTTGCAAACCTATCGTGGCTCTATTAATTAGATCGGCATCGGTTCTGATGATACGTCCACTACTATCTAAGATAGAGTGATTAAAGTTAAAGCCATTGAGGTTAAAGGCCATAGTGCCAACACCTAAAGCAGCAAACCAAATGCCAATAGTAGGTAAAGCTGCTAATAACAAGTGGAAAGAGCGATGATTCTGACTGCCAAACCAGGGAATTAACAAACGACCAAGAAAACCGTAATGTCCCGCTAAATAGTTATAGGTTACGTACTTTTGACCAAATTTGTAACCTGCATTAGGAGATTCATTTTCCTTGGTTGTCCGAATTAGGGTTGAGGTTACCAGTGAACCATGTAAAGAAATTAGAAAGGCTCCCGCAAATACTCCGGCAACTCCTAACATGTGGAAAGGATGCATCAGGATATTGTGATCTGCCTGGAATGCCATCATAAAGTGGAAAGTGCCAGCGATACCGAGGGGTAAACCTTCGGAAAAGCTACCTTGACCAATGGGATAGACTAGCAATACAGCCGTTGCGGCCGCTACAGGAGCAGAAAAAGCCACAGCAATCCAAGGTCGCAAACCCTCACGATAGCTTAGTTCCCACTGCCGTCCTAAGTAGCACCAAATGGCAATCAAAAAGTGCAGCACAATCAACTGATAAGGGCCACCGTTATATAGCCATTCATCAAGAGATGCTGCCTCCCAGATGGGATAAAAGTGTAGACCAATTGCCGCCGATGTCGGTACTACGGCAGCTGTAATTAGGTTATTACCACCCATTAGAGAGCCAGTTATCGGCTCTCTAATTCCATCTATGTCCGCAGAGGGTGCTGCGATAAAAGCCAAAATAAAACAAATGCTAGCTACTAGCAAAGTTGGGATCATCAGTACACCGAACCAACCAATATATATTCGGTTGTTGGTACTGGTAATCCACTGACAAAAATCATGCCAAATTTGGGAAATTTCTAATTCGGGGCGACGCTGTACTACGCTTGTCATAGTACATCCCTCCTACTTTAAAGTTCTTTACTTATGAAAGAGAGAAAAGACATTTAACGAGGCTAACAACTCTCGTTGATTCGCTTACTAAACTTCACTTGGCTTACTCTGCCTCTCCTTGCAACTTTTGCCGTGAATTGCCTAAATCTCTAGCTCAAGAACAAAGTTGAGTTTACGACTTTATGATATAAAAACTTGGGGGGAGTCAGAAAAGATAGTTAAATATTCGTAACACCTTGAGAATATCAAGTTTGGTTATTATCATCAGCAAGATAGGTAGATGATTTCTGATTGCAAAGTATCTACTGTATATTTTCTAGGTTTTAGTTCTGTGACAAGTAAGCTCGGTCAGGGAAAGACTTAATAGAATAGAGTTAGGTAGGAAAAAACAACCTTGTCCTTAACAGCTAAATACAAAAAAATTCTCCCAAAGTAGACATAACTCTTGCTGCTCTTACTATCGCGGTTCTAATTAGTAGAGATTCTAGCTTTTAAGTTGGTCAATTGAGCCAAGGGTTAGTGTCAACAATGGTTTCACACTAACAGGAGGGAAATACAGCGGTTCCCGCTGTTATGCGGCACAGTTAATTTGAGTTTTGGACAAGGGCGATATAACGAATGAAAGCATATTCAGTCGATTTGCGAGAAAAAATCGTGACAGCACATTTAGCAGAAAAG
>JBAUJE010000133.1:0-3317 GCA_049683475.1 Coleofasciculaceae cyanobacterium
GCTTTTCTGCTAAATGTGCTGTCACGATTTTTTCTCGCAAATCGACTGAATATGCTTTCATTCGTTATATCGCCCTTGTCCAAAACTCAAATTAACTGTGCCGCATAACAGCGGGAACCGCTGTATAAACCAAAACGGAGAGAGTAGGAACCGGGCCAAATAAACTATCAGGCCAAAATTGGGAGAACAGAACTGTAAAAATTAGTGGTGCAGTTTCCCCGGCGGCACGAGCAACAGCCAAAGTTACACCAGTAAGAATAGCTGACCAAGCAGCAGGTAAAACTATCAGCAAAACTGTATGAAAACTAGATGCACCTACTCCTACCGATGCCCAACGTACTTCTTGTGGTACTAGTTGCAAAGCTTCGTCTGTGGTTCTTACTACGATAGGTAACATCAAAACAGCAAGGGCAAAACCTCCAGCGAATGCCGAGAATTGATCCATTCTTGCTACGACAACACCATAAGCAAAAATACCCATGATGATTGAGGGGACACCACTAAGTACATTGGTAAAGAAGCGAATCCATTTAGTAACTTTTCCAGAACTAAATTCCGATAAATAGATTCCGGCTAAGATGCCAAAAGGAATGCTCATAGCACCAGCTATACCCACAAGCATTAAAGTACCCAAAATAGCAGAGCCAACACCACCTCCCTCTTGTCGTGCAACTGGTGGTAATTCAGTAAATAAATTGAGGTTAAATCGACCAAAGCCTTTAATAATTACATAGCTAATTACAAGTATCAAGGGTAGGATGGCAACCCCTAGCAAAATAAAGGCTAGCGTGGTTAGGAATCGGTCAGTTATAGTACGGCTATCGCTTGAAGAAATCTCTAAGTCATCACCAGTATATTTCTGAAAGCCTTGTTGGCGGTTACTCGATGTCATAATTTAAGTTATCTCCTTAGCCATCAGACTCATTAGTTGGGTGTTCAGGACAACTAATTAATAGTTTGTGAAAGCAAATCAGATTCTTCTCTAATACTTTTAATTAGTTTCAATGTTGTTTACTACTAATTATTGGAAGCTGATTTAGTATTTTTTAACCTGACGAACAATTAACTCTGCCAAGATATTAACTATTAGGGTGATAGCAAACAAAATTAAACCTGCATACATTAAGGCAGACCTTTGCAAACCACTAGCTTCTGAAAATTGGCTAGCCATTAAAGAAGAAATGGTATTAGCTGGTGCTAGCAAGGAAAAATTTAAGTTATTGCTGTTACCAATCACCAAAGTTACGGCCATTGTTTCTCCCAAAGCCCTACCTAGAGCTAGCATTGCTCCACCGACGATCCCGGAAAAAGCTGCGGGGATAAGGACACTGAAAATAGCTTGCCAGCGCGTTGAACCCACGCCATAGGAACCCCACCGAAGTTCTTGAGGTAAGGCAGCCAGAGAGTCACGAGAGATGGTTGTGAAAATTGGTAAAATCATAACAGCTAGAATCACCGCAGCTGGTAACATCCCAGGCCCTATATATTCACTAGAAAAGATAGGTATCCAGCCCAGATTATTATGCAACCATGAACCAATGGGTTTTAGAAAAGGAATCAAAACATAAACACCCCAGAGTCCGTAAACAACACTGGGAATAGCTGCTAGTAATTCCACCAAAAATGTTAGTATGGTTCGTGCAGATACTGGCAAAAAGTTCTCACTTAAAACAAGGGCACTAGCTAAGCCAATGGGAAAAGCAATCAGCAGTGCTAAAAAAGAACTAACCAAAGTGCCATAAATCATGGGGAGAACCCCATATTTTTGTTCAGGAGGATTCCAAGCACTAGTTGTGAGGAATTGAAAGCCGAACTCCTGGATAGCTGGCCATGCCTGAATAGCAACCTTTACTGCAATCCAAAACAAGACTGCAACCACACCCACCGCTAAAATCCGAGTGACCCAAAAGAAGCTCTGGTCTAGGGATTTTTCGGTAAAAGAGCGATCTTGTTCTTCTGTCTGGTAATCCCTAGTTGTAGAAGTCATATGCTAATCTCAATCCACCGCCAAAAAGTGTAACTAATTTAACTTATGTTGCTAACATCAGTTAATAGAGGTATATGCTGCACACTTTACAAGTATTTATAGTTTTATCTTTACTACTTGTGATGGATTTAATGTTTTATTGATTGGCTAAAAATATCTTTCTTTAGGTTTAATTTTTGCCAATTATACTTACATTGTCTATTTTTTAACTTTATCTTAACTTAACCTAAATTGATACTTAATTGGGATAGATTATGATTATGGGCTAGTAGTCCACCAAGCCAACTTTGCAGGGTGATACCGATTATTGGTAAGCTACTTCCACAGTCTGGAGAGTGGCACTGTGGTAAAAAAATACATTGTAGACTTAGATGAGGCTGAGATTTCGCAACTGCGATCGCTAACTAAAACAGGTAAGCATAAGGCACGAAGCATCACCCGCGCGAACTTTCATCTTCAGTAAGGCGTTTAACAAGAAACAAACTAACCCCATACAGAATCAAACTCTCCCCAAGCATTTCCGAAAACTCTTCTACAGCTACTCTTAACTTCTCAATTAAGAAAGGAATTAATTCATCTTGTTCAAACAGCGGATAGAGAAGAGGTCGTAATAATTCATCTTTGATAATTTCTAGACCAAAACCACCCAGCACAAAAATCACCAACCCTATAGTGATAAAGATTATTGCCTTACTTTGGAAACGCCAAAGAGCAATTAAATCCCTGTGAAAAACTAGGGGAGTTGTAAAACCAATACCAAGATATATAGGTTTCCAATCATGATTAGACATTATAGGCAGTAGCTCTCGTAACTGTAGATGAATTTTAAATAATTCATCAGTAGCTGCGTAAAAAAACATCAAGGCTACCGTCAAGGAAAAAATAGGAGATGGAGGTTGGGAAGGTCTACTTCCCACCAGAAAAAAATATAGAGATATCCAGCCAATTAGGAAGAGTTGTACAGCCTGTAATATAGAAGGAATTGTCATTTTTCCATCCATATCAAAAGGGGTAAAAGCTCTACCAAGCAGAACTACACCTGCCAAATAAATAATTACTAGAGAGATTTCTAGGAAAATTAACGCCAAGAGCAGATAATTACTAACTTTTTCAACTACTCCTGGGTTCGTTCTCATGGATGAAAATAATTATAAATTTCTTGGGCTAAATTTGGACCAATCCCTGATACCTCAGATAGTTGTTGAATAGATGCTTCTCGAATATAGTCAATTGAACGGAAATGTGCCAATAGTTGTTTTTGTCTTTGGAAACCAAGTCCGGGGATTTCATCTAAACGGGAACGCCGTAGTTTTTCAGTTCTCTGTTGACG
>JBAUJE010000134.1:0-1821 GCA_049683475.1 Coleofasciculaceae cyanobacterium
ACCTGTCCAGTTCAGCCAGAGAGCGTTTGTCTCTTATCATCGAAAGCGTCCGTCGGTCAAATGGAACACCTGCTCAAAATCCCATCCACTCTTTAGACTACCAATAATTCCCAGAGCAGAATCATTCAACCATGGTAGTCCAGTTGCTCAACTGCACACTAAAACCACCTGAAGCCTCATGAAAATTGAGGCTTCAAGATATGGACAATCAGGACAACTTCAAAAGTGGAACTCAACTTGGCTTTTTCCCCTAACTATTAACTTGAATTGAAACAGGGAAACAAAAATCCCACGCACAAAAAATTGACAGGAAAGAGTTTCACATGAGCAACAACCCGATTCAACCAAACTCAAACGAAGCACTCAACGCAGGTATCAATCGCACCGTAGATGCCATTGTTGATTTGGCGATGACCAAAGTTAGCGACGAACAAGAGCGCCAATTAGTTCAAAGTGAGGTTGCTGGTATCCTCCGGGACTCTCTTTATGAGTTAGTTGGATCAAGAACTGAGCCACAAATGCAAAGCACAATTCAACCCCAAATGCAGAATATAGGTAATGCTGCTAACGCTGGTATTGAGGTAGCACAACAAGTGCAAAACTTAGGCTTTGTTGAGTTTACTGCTGGCTTAATTAATGGCACTTTTGATGCTATTACTGGGGCAACTATTAAGCAGATGCAAGCTTATAGTGAGTTAGTTGCTAACCTAGCCAAAACCCTCCAGCAATTCCAGGCTGAGAACATTTCTGAAGGCCAAGTTACCGCACACTTAATTGAGCGTTACCCCGATCCTACAGATAACTCTAAAACTGTTGTAAGGTCAGACTTCACATTTGCCGATATTACTGGTGGAAAGACAGCTACAGAACAGTTAGAAGAAGTCGCAAATGCTTTAGTTCTTGAGACTCGTAACCTTGAGAATCCTCTCACTCTAGACGTATCAGGCAATACTTCGCCGAGTTTTGACGATGCTCAGGTTGGTGAGATTCGTAGCAAACTCTCTGAGTCACTGGCTCAGGGTATGATTGACCACTTACGAGAAATGGCTCGTGAGGGGATGGCAAGAATTGTCATTACCGATGGAGAAATTCTCTCTAAGCTTACCTTCCAAGTCACTTCTACAGAAGCGGACAGAAAAGCTCAGTCTGAGTATAATCGTACACAAGCAGGTGCTTACATCAGAGGACGTGCTAGCTGGGGTTGGGGACGTGCATCCGTTGGCGCAAGCTACAATAATCTTAACGTCAAAGCTGTTAATGAAAGTTCCTTTGACTCTTTGACCATGAGCACAGAAATCATTGGTCAAGTTAAGCTTCGCTTCAGAACTGAATCCTTCCCCCCTATCGAAAGTAACCAATAAGTAAAGGTTGCCTAAAAGCGATTGAGAACAAAGAGCGCCAATTAAACATTAAAGTAAGATAACTCCGGTTAGATTGGGTCAAGTGACCACACCCAATCTACCATCTTACTAGAAAAAGAAATCATCTTTATCCCCTGTCTATAAATTACTGATGAGCGATACAACTCTGGGGGATTTCATTGCCCTAATTACCCAAGAAATATCTGGCACACTGGACGAGGCGAAAAGCCAGAATAGTGAGCAAATTAAGCTAAATGTGAGTGATGTCTATTTTGATATTCCAGCACATTTGTATTTACAAAATAATCGGCAATCCTCAAATCAAGATGAAAGCAACTTACGGGTAATGGTGAGTTTACCCTCAACTCTAGAAAATCCGAATGTGGGTAAATTGGGACGCATTCGCATGACTATTGCCCTAGAACAAAACTCTGACTAAAAACGATGAATAATCAACCAG
>JBAUJE010000135.1:0-15297 GCA_049683475.1 Coleofasciculaceae cyanobacterium
ACCTTTCCGCAGCCTTTTGCTATATAGCACCACGCGTTAATGTTAGGACATTTCTATACTCTCAAACTCAGCCACAGCTTACTGTTGCCTATTGCCTGTTGCCTGTTCCCTAGCGCGTAGCGCTATATTGTCGAATATAATAACCCACATTTTGCACCCTCAACTGTCACTGAGTTATAGTGGTTCTTGTGCTAAACCTTTGATTGCCGTAAGGCGTTGAGCACCACTGAAAGCTACCTCAGGCACAGAGGGAAAAAAACGGTGCTAAATCTTTGATTGCCGTCAGGCGTTAAGCAAATTTCCCAACTAAATCTGAAAGTTCAGTAATTTCTCGGAAGACGGAAATGTTTTTGCAGGGTAGCCTCATTAATATGACTCTAACTTAATTTCCTGCTCTCTTTGTGTCTCGCCATTTAGAACGACTACTAAAACTAGATTCCCTATTACGAACCCGACAGCGTCAGACAGTCCCCAGTTTGGCTGAAGCTCTAGAAGTTAGTCAGCGTACCATCAGAAACGACTTAGCCTTTCTACGCGATCGCTTTAATGCTCCCTTAGAGTTTAGTCGCACCCAGGGTCATTATTACACCAACCCGGAATGGCGGTTGCCGAGTATTTCTCTTTCCCAAGGAGAGTTATTTGCTCTCACTTTGGGAGCTAGGATGCTAGACGCTTACGCCGGATTTTCCTATGTCCAGGAATTACGCTCTGCTGTTGAATGCTTAAGTGAGCAGTTACCAGAGCAAACCTGGATTGACTTGCAACAAATAGCTGATGAGAGGTTTGTTTTCCGCACAGGAGCAGAAACTTACCCTGATCCAGATATTTGGAAACGGCTGGTAAAAGCTTGTCGTAACTCGCGGCGGGTGTCGATGCGCTATTTCACAGCCAGTTGTAATGCTCAATCAGAACAGAAATTAGACCCTTATCTTCTGCATATATATAGAGGAATCAACCCTTATGTAATTGGCTTTTGCCACAAACGCCAAGCTATAAGCTGGTTTCGGATAGATCGGATTCGAGAATTACAGGTACTCAAAGAAAACTTTATCCGAGACTCTAACTTTGATGCCAAAGAGTACTTAATCGAGATTTCTCAGAGCGAGGTTGGCGGTAAACCCGTTACTGTAACAATTTGGTTTGATGCATCGACAGCTCCTTTCGTCCGAGAACGTCGCTGGCATCCCAGCCAGGAAATTCAAGAGCATCCTGATAATTCCTTGACATTACGTCTAATAGTGGGAGGACTCAATGAGTTGAAACGTTGGATTTTAGGTTATGGCAAGGGGGCTATTGTCCAAGAACCAGCTGAGTTAATAGCAATGGTGCGAGAGGAAGGAGAGGGAATAACTCGTAATTATAAGCTGTTCAGCATTTAGATGGGGATACCTAGATTCATCAAAGGGAGCAGAGAATAGCCAGTTTAAATGCACATTAGCTTAACTGTGTTTCAGGAGGCATCTAAAAAACAGTGGACAACATTATTAATCTTTCGTTTCCCGTCAGTGGAAACGAACTACCAGCAGACCAAAACTATCGGTTGTATGCTGCGATTTCCAAGCAATTTCCCCAATTACATCGGCTCAATGGACTAGCCATCAATACAATTCCTGGCATTCCCAACCAACGGGGGACTATTCACCTAACACCTAGTTCAAGACTAATTTTAAGACTACCTGTAGAAGCAATCGCTCAAGTTTATCCTCTAGCTGGACAAACTCTAGATATAGGCGGTTATTTAATCCAATTAGGTAATCCAGAACTGCAAACCTTGAAACCGACAAATTGTCTCAGTGCTAGGCTCGTAACCATTAAAGGCTATACAAAACCTGCACCATTTTTAGTAGCAGCTTACCGACAGCTAAAAGCCCTAGATATTAACGCAGATATCAGCATTGCTGCTAACAATCAAGGAGAACCTAAGCGTCTAACTCTCAAAATCACTAAACAGAGAAGAAGTTATACAATTGTTGGTTTTAGTGTAATTGCCTCTAATTTAACTCCTGATGATTCAGTTAAATTACAAATTCACGGTTTAGGTGGCAAACGTCGTATCGGCTGCGGAATATTTTGTCCTCCGTTTCTGGTTAAATCTGATCGAAGGAACAATCACTATACCGCAACCACTATTAGCTAAAAGCCAAAAGTATAGCCTTTTTCCTTCTTGATGAGGTGCATTCAACTTTCTTATCCCCACTCACTACTCCCTAAACTCAGAACTCTGTATCTCACCAAATAGAGAAGCGCTATATAAAAAATTGGCTACTAAAAAAACATCCAGATTGGATATACCGTTACCTGGAAATTGCTGACCACTATTGATATAGTCCTAGAAGAGGCTTGGGAAAATGAAGGAGTTAGAACTAACTTACCAATTAGCTGAATTACCATCTACTCAACATCGTGCTGGTTTGGCCGGTTTGGTACTAATGGTGCAATATTTACATCGGCTACCTTGGTTTGAGGAACGTCAGAATGCACTAGTTGAGTTTACACATTTAGATGAGTTCGGTGCTACCCTAAAACTTAATTTAGCAGGACTTCAAGCACTATTTGACCTAACTTATTCCGCATCTACTGAGGAACGTTCAACAGATAAAAAAATTAAGAAATTTGAACGGGTAGAAGAAGTTGAAACAACTGATGATACGGGAAAAACTAAGCTAAGCAAACGCTATTACTATTCTGTAACTGTACCCCACGGAGCCTTTTTACCTAATTGGGATAAATCTAGTGATGACCCCGATAACGGGCTTTGGATAAAGCTCTGGCGGGATATGCTTTGGCAAATTGTTCGAGGAGTGCCAACTACTCGTAATCCCTTCCACCAACGAGTTCACGGTTCGTATTCTCAAGATGCTCAAAAGGTTTGGAATGAACTAAAAAAACCTGAAAAAAGCACAGGACAGTCGGGGAACTACTACCTGGGCGCAATGGCATCTAACCCAGAAAATGTTCGGACTAAAGATATAGTTCGTTACCAGTTTTTGCTAAATTTTTGGTCGTTTGTTGCTCAAGTTTACCGACCAGCGATATTTGATAAAGATGGTCACCGCCATTTAGTTGGCTATGTCTTGGCGATTCCTGATGTGGCTAATTTGATTGATTTCTGTCATGAATTTCCTAATCTACTACAAGAAAGGGAATCATTTAAGTCTGGTTATCTTCCTCGTGAGGCAATAATTGACTTACCGGAAGAAGGAGGATTAGACTTACTAAGATTATTACGCGATCGCATCACCCTAAAAACTAGCTCTCAAACTCTCATGGATTTAATTATAGGAGTTGAATTAATCCACGCCGAAAAAGTAGGTAATAGTGGCATCAAAATTCGTTCTCTTAGTCAAGTTGAACCCATAGAAACTCAAGTAGATAAATATGCTCAAATAAAGAAGGCTTATTGGTGTCCTTGGTTTCGCAAGCAACGATTGCTCAACTTGCTACAAGAAAAACCCTGGTGGTATGACTTTGATGATTTGCTAAGTCGCATTCCGCGCAAATGGCTTAGCGATTCCTATTTCAGTCATGATGCCCGTGAACTATTTCGTATTGAAGGAGAAATTAACGTGAAAGCCAATGTTCGCTCAAATGCTCAAATTGTTTATCAAGTTTGTCAGCATTATATTTCTAGTAGCTTAGACTCTAAGTATGGACTGAAATGGCATGAGTGTAAAGGAAATAAAAAACGAGAGAATGATTATAACGAAAGAAAGTATAAAGTGACAAATTCAATTTTTGTGGCAGTTCGCTCACGCACAGAGTCTCAAGCATTCATCGATTATTTTGTCTCGACTCTTTACCCCTTCGTCTGCAAAGATGAGTTTGTTGATTTTGCTGATGCTTTGTTTAACAAATCAGATCAAATTCGCGCCTTGACTTTGTTGGCGCTCTCTAGTCATTTTCCTGCTAAGAAAAAGTTGCAGAGAGAAAAATCTGAAGTAGCGTGACAATTGATTTTTGCTTTTTATTGTGTTGTGTGCGTTGTTTTTTTAATAAATTATTATGGCTAAAGTTAATTTATTTGCCACTGTCCTTACCTATCCTGCTCCCTCTGGAAATTATCGTGGAGAGTCAGAAGAAAATCGTACTGTTCTACAAAAAATTATCAAGAATGGGCAAAAATATGCTATTGTTAGCCCTGAATCAATTCGCAACGCCTTACGGGAAACGCTGATTTTGATGGGATTACCCCATAATCGTACTCGCCTCCACGACCAAAACCAGCTTGCAGTAGAATTCAAAGAATACCCGAATGCCGACAAATACGCTGATGACTATTTGTTTGGCTTTATGGTTGCTAAACCAGAAGAAGCGAAGAAACATAAGGATTTACCTGCCAAAAGGGATAGTATCTTCCGCTGTAATATGGCAGTTGCTCTTAATCCCTATAGATATGATGCCGTGTTTCATCAGTCTCCCCTAAATGCTAAGACTAAAAATAATGAAAAGACTTACTGGAACAATGCTAGTACATCGGTTCTGCTGCATCGGGAAGTAAGCCATACAGCTTTTCAATATCCCTTTGCTCTGGCTGGACGTGATTGCTTGAATAAACCTGATTGGACTAAGGCTTTGTTGCAAGCAATTGCCCAACTTAATGGGGTTGCTGGTGGTCACGCAAGAGCTTATTATGAGTTTGCGCCTAGCTCAGTTGTAGTACGTCTAACTCCTAAGTTAGTTGCTGGTTACAATACCTATGGCTTTAATGAAGCTGGCGAGTTTCCAGAGTTGAATCGTTTGGGTAAAGCTAATGATTCTGATTGTGATTTACCTGGGGATGAGTTTTGGGTTGGCGGTGAAGTCGCCCGTAATATGGATGGAGATGAAAAAAAACGTCTAGATGATGCTGGAGTTCATTTTTACACTAACCCAGAACAATTATTTGTTGCTCTAGCCGATACATTTATGGAGAGCAGGAATGACACAACCTGAAACTTTAAAAAGTGTTGAGCAATACCTGCACCTTAAAGCTCCTTTTGGGGCATTTCGTCCCTTTCAGTCTGGCTCTTACCGTTCTACAACCCCAGTACCTTCTCCTTCAGTTGTCTATGGTTTATTACTAAACTTGGCAGGGATTGAACAGCGTACAGATTTGTCGGTTCCTGTCACCAAGATACGGAAAAATCTACCCAAAATAGCAATTGCTATCGCTATTCCTGAAGGTTGCCAATCCCAAACAGCTTTGCTTTCTCAGCAGTTACATCAATACCTAGTAGGAAATTCAGATAAAGAACTTTCTCAGAAAACTCATGGTGCTAAAGCTTGGATTGCACCAGTACGTCGTGAGGTTCTCGTTAATCTGGAGCTAGTAGTAGGTTTTAAAACAGAGCAATGGTTGTGCGATCGCATAATTGCCGGACTCAACGGTGAGTTAGAGGAATCCCGTTATGGATTGCCTTTTGCAGGTGACAATAATTTTTTATTCGACTCAATTGAACCAATTGCTCAACCTCCTCTAGCACGTTGGTACTGTCTATTAGATCATGGCACTCGCCCTAATCGTGGCATCTGTCGGCTAAGTATCTGGATTAATCGAGAAGATAATAGTAAAACTAAAACTGCTGTATTTGCGCCTAGTCATTTCGTCCTTAATCCTCCTGAGTTGGCCTGGATTCAAATTCCTATTGAATCAAATTAAGATATTTATGGTCATCTCGATTTTAGATTTTAGATGAAGGGATTTTCCTCTTCGTGCAAAGTTGAGGCTTGTGTAATTTATAATCCCAAATACTCGCTATGCTGCTAGTACACCTTAGCGTAGCGGTAGCGGACGCAGCGTCTGCTACCGCTATCGGCCCAAAATCCTTGCATTGTTGGGTCAGGCGTTGAGCTGCTTGGACAAAGGCAATTTGCCAAGGGTGGAATGAAAGTGCTAGTCTTCTGATTGCATAAGGCGTTGAGCAGCATTTCTCTGGCTTGTCCGGATTGCAGTGTCAACTGTGCGAATCCTCTGATTGCCCTAAGGCGTTGAGCAGCAGACATGCTACTATCCGAGTCATGAGGGATACATGCGAATCCTCTGATTGCTGTAAGGCTTCAAGCATGTACAGTTTGAACAGATCAGAGGTAGCAGTCGTAATGTGCTAATCCTCCGATTGCCGTAAGGCGTTTAACACCTGTGTAGCTCATGAGCTACACAGGTGTTTCTATAAGAAATTCTCATTAGAGTTCTTGCAAATGTACGCTTAAAACTAATCACTAACCAAAGAAGGGGCAAAACTCACCCCTGTGCGGCCAAAAACCAACTTCTAGTTCTTGATGATATTGAGATCTCAGTTTGACCTCTTGACACCAGTTACCTCCCCGTAAAGTAACCAAAGTTTAGAAGCAATCTACTTATTAAGAACAAGAGAATACAAATGAAACATGCCGACTGGCTGCGCCTCTACGCAGAAGCAGAGAACATTTGTCGGATGCTGAGGCAACGAGGATATAAATGCATCAAACAATCTGGCCGCCTCTCCTGGAAAATTAGCACCGACAGGGATTCCTACCTCCTCACCTGGCTTCCAGCACCCATAGGAGATTGGAGTCTTCTTCCTAGTGAACCCCACCCAGCCAGAAACAAAATTTGGCTGGTAGTGCAAAAAGCACTTAAAGCGGGGGAAAATATTAATGAACTACTTTTACCCCCAATCCAAAATCAATATCGTTCCTGGACAATTGTCCGCCTCTCGACCGACTTGCGGCACAAAACTGTCGCTCGTTTCTTCAACCGCCAAGACGCAGAAGATCAGGCCAGAATCCTGCGTCGCTTCATACCCTCGGCTGAGTTTGAAATAGTCTTTGATCCACCGGATTAGGGATGAGAGGAGGGGGACGTAGGGGGAGGCAGGGGAGAAATTATCATTAATATTCTGTCCTCCTTGTCCTCCCGACTCCCGACTCCTTCATTCTGTCTACAGGGGGAAGAATTAGAAAGGGTTAAAAAATTACCATTATTATCAAGTAATTTCAGTTTGAACTTTTAACGTTGCATCAACGCCACAAATTAATGTCAAAGACTAATCAGGAGAAATCTGCTAAGTCAGTAGAGGCTGAAGCGATCGCTAATCTACTTAATCAATCTTTTTCAGCTCAAGGTATAACGGCCAAGGCTGCTATTAGGCAAGATTGCCTACAGATTCTTGTTTCTGGGGCTATAACTCCTCCTCAGTCAGAAGCGATCGCCACTATTACTAATCTAATCTCTGATTTGCAACTAGAATCAATTAAGTCAGTTAAGGTATATGGTCTTCAAGCTGGTGATGAGATTCCTGATTGGCATCAAGAGTTTTCTTTAGCTGATTTTTCCTCTGAGCTTTCTACTGATAAAGCTGGGTTGCCACTTTCTCTGAATAAACTTAGCAAAAAAGTAGGAGAAATTGGTGAGTCGATTAGCAGTACCACCTCAGAGGTTAGTAAAGCGGTGGTAGAAAATGCAACTAGCCTAGGTAAAGGAGTTGGTGGGACTTTCTCTCAAGCAGGTAAGGCAGTATTAGAAACGGCAACGGGAGTAGGAGAAGCTATTGGCCATAACACCTCCCAAGCTGGTAAAACTTTTGCCAAAACAGCGGTTAATGTTAGCGGAGGTGCTGCCAAGAAAACCTACCAATTACTTAGTCAAGTCACTCAATTTGCCGCCGGTGCTCCCATCCTCAGAAAAATGTTAGATCAAGTGGATGTGGTCAAAGCTCGCAAGTCCATAGAGAGGCTAAAGGAGAAGCATCCAGAGGAGACATCTAGGGAAATTGCTCACCGGATTATGGTGGAAAAAGCGGTTTACGGAGGTAGCAGTGGATTAGTTACCAGCTTAGTGCCAGGAGCTGCGGCTGCTTTGTTTGCGGTTGATTTGACAGCAACAGCAGCATTACAGTCGGAAATGGTTTATCAGATTGCCGCTGCTTACGGACTTGACTTAGATGATTCAGCACGCAAGGGTGAAGCCTTAGCAATTTTCAGTTTAGCACTTGGGGGCAATCAGGCGATCCGGGCAGCCTTGGAGGTACTGCAAAATACACCTTTAGCAGGAGCTGTTATTGGTGCTAGTACTAACGCAGTAATGATTTATGCTGTTGGCCACGCCGCTTGTCGTTTTTACGAAGCTAGGTTGAATGAGCAAGCCACAGACGAAACCCTAACTGCTTCTCAACAGGAAAGTGAAGAGTATCTAAAAGAAGCAATTGAGCAGCAAATTATTATGGATCAGATTCTGGTTCATATCATTAAAGCCGAGAATCCAGGTAAATCTTGGCAGGATGTTCTGCCAGAGTTAGAAAAAGCTAATATTAGCCCTACCTCTTTAACAGTAATTAAGGCTAACCTCCAATCTCCTCCTTCTTTAGAGCAACTGTTAGAGCAACTTAATCGTGATTTTGCCTTGCCCTTGCTTGCTCAATGTCAACGGCTTGCTCAAGGCAACGGAGCTACTAGTACAGAGGAGCTTAAGGTAATAGATAATATTTCCCAAAGATTTGGAATTGACCTGAACGCGATGCAAGAAGAGATAGTTAACGTTCAGGCAGACAAATCAGTCAATTCCTAACTAACTCTAGCAACTCGCGAGACTCCTGCTTAACTACACCAGCCATGGCTGATTCCTGTAGTCTCATAAAAGCGTTCATATCTTCCCAGCAATACTTCGTGGTTTGCAAGAGTTCTCGCAATCTGTTTTCTGCTTCAAGCGTCAGGTAACCCGTTGTGATAGCTTGTTGAACAATTTCATAAATGCCCATCATTTTTTTACTCTCCTAGACGAGACATTGCTTCTTAGCAGCAAGATCTCTAATTTTCTACCGATAAATATTAGTCAGGATGACTTATCTCCTTTTACGCATAAAATCGTCCTGTCTTAACAAGAATTAACTTAATCGACTTTTTTTGGCACCTGGAAAGGAAAAAGCCAATTGTTAATTAGTAGTATTTGATACATATCACCCCTTACATAGTTTTTTCTGCAAAAAGTTTAGTTTTATTAGAATTACCTGTACATCATCCCTAAGCAGTAAAAATGTCTAAAATATTATCGGTGAATTGAGAATTATTAGATTATTAAATTGATAATTGTTACATTCATCACCCCCATTTTCCCCAAACACCTCATCAAAAGACAGGAGTCAAGGGGGGTGTAGGGGAAATCCCGTTCTCCCTGTCTTCCTGTCTCCCTATCTCCCTCACTAGAAACCACCGCCAGCACCGCCGCCGCCACTGCTACCACCGCCACTACAGCCACCACCACTACTACCACCGCCACCAGCACTACCACCACCGCCACCGCCACTGTAGCCACCACTGTAACCATGGCTAGGAGTTGACAGGGTAGGAATTGTTTCTTTCTTTTCTAGGCTATAGTCACAACAGTGACACTTGTCTTTTATTAGCCGTTCTCCACGTTTATACCTGGTAGCTTTCTTGACAGTTTTCTGAGTGCGTACTACTGTCAATTCTTGGCAGTGAGGACATTCCCTAAAACAGGTAGATTGCCAGATACGACCTACTAAATGAAATCCCCGGCCATTCCCTACTTTGCTATGGTTAGGAGATTCCCAGCCTTCATATTTAACACCGCCCATTTGCTGAGCTATTTTCTCTGCTTTAGTTAAATGAGAGTTAACTGTTTCTTTGTCTACTCTCTGCATGGGTTTCTTGCTTTGGGCGCACACGAAGAAAGGATGGTTATGGCTAAGAAGTGTTTTTCCTTCGGGTGTGAGGAAAACCCTGCTGCTATATACGAAGTAAGTAACAGCGCCACCTATCAAGGCTAGACCAAATCTCCAGCCTAGCAGATTGTCCCAAGAAAAACCGACATCGGGAGTTGGTATCTCCCTGGGGATAAGAGGTGGAGATTCCAAGGTCACAATTAGGGCTTGAGTTCCCGCTTTAGTACCTTGGTCAAAGTTACTCTGTTTAAATTGGGGAGTAATTTTACTGTCGATAATTTCTTGAACTTGGGCATCGGGTAAAATCGGTTCAATACCGTAACCAGTTTCAATTTCTACACGGCGATCGCCAAGGGAAACCAAGAATAGTATTCCATTATCTTCCTTGGCTTTACCAATACCCCAGTAATTGAATAGTTCTGTGGCAAATGCTTTAGGAGAAGCAGAAGGTGAGGTTTCTGGTACTGTCACCACAGCAATTTCTGTACCATTTTTATCTTCTAATTGGGAAATCATTCGATTGAGTTCACCTTCTGTTTCATCTGTGAGTACCTCTGCCATATCCGTTACCCAACCCCCATTAAGCTGCCGAGGGTTAGGCACTTCCTCCACGGTTAAAGCGTTACTGGCTAAGGGAGAGAAGAAAAGGGTCAGACTAAAGGAACCTGCCCAGATGGTGTGTTGGAGTTTTTGCGTTAATGCTTTCATTTGTCTCATTCATGTGAGCTAATTCTTTTTTATTATCTTTAAGTGAGATTGTCAAGGGTTTGACCTCACACATCAGGAAGCGCTTCTCAAAATGCCATCTCTGAAAATGTGACTTGCATCACATTTCTCATATGAATGTGAAAAAGTTCAGTACCATCTCATGAAGATGAGTTAAGATTGAGTACTTAGTCACTCTTAATTTGAGCGTGCGGCGGTGATTTCTCAGGACTTTCTCAAAGCCATAGCTACTGAATACAGTGTGTCGGAAGGGGAACTAGAAGTGTTGTCCCTAGCTATGCAAGGTCAATCGACAGCGGATATTGCTAAGCGGATTGGTATTAGTGGAGATGCAGTTCGCAAAAGATTAAGTGAGGTTTATCAAAAGTTTGAAATTGCAGGTAGAGGGCCAGTAAAACTGACCAAGTTGCAGCAACTGCTTATTTCCCGTTACCAAGAGCATCAAAGCAAGATTGCAACTGATTCTACCCTCAAGCGCAGACAAGCAAAAACAAATCAGGTTCACCAACGCCAAGATTGGGGTGAGGCCCCCGATATTTCCGTTTTCTATGGCCGTACTGAAGAATTAGCCACCCTGGAAAGTTGGATTGTTCAGGAAAGTTGTCGCTTAGTGGCGCTGCTTGGTATAGGCGGTATTGGCAAAACGGCTATCTCGGTACGCTTTGCCAAACAGTTAAAAGGTGAGTTTGAGAATGTCTTCTGGCGATCGCTTCGTCAGGCTCCCCTAGTTGAAGATATCCTAGCAGCACTAATTAAATTTGTCTGCCCAGAGATGACCTTACCAGATACAGTTGACGGTCAAATCTCCTGGCTAATTGAATATTTCCGAGAACATCGTACTATGGTAATTTTAGACGGTGCTGAATCAATTCTGCAAAGCGGTAATTTGGCAGGGGTTTATCGAGAAGGATATGAGGGATACGGTGAATTAATTAGAAGGTTGGCAGAAGAACCCCATCAAAGCTGCTTACTACTTACCAGTCGGGAAAAACTTAGTGAAATTTCCTTACTAGAAGGAGAAACCTTACCCGTTCGCTCTTTACAACTGCAAGGTTTGGGGGAAGCTGCTCGTTTAATTTTAAAGGAAAAGGGTTTATCTGGTCAAAAAAACTGGGGGGAGTTAATTCGGGGTTATCGAGGTAATCCTTTCATGTTGAAACTGGTTGCTACAACTATTAAAGAAGTTTTTGATGGTAATGTCACTGATTTTCTAAAGACCACTTTATTTACTAATGATGTTAATGACTATATTGAAGAAATGCTAGATAGATTAACAGATTTAGAAGAAAAAGTTATCTATCAAATAGCTAATAAGAAAGCAACTGTTAACCTAGAAGAGTTACAAGGAATTTTCCCAGAAATATCACCTCAAGCCTTAATCAGAGCCTTGGCATCTTTAAGGCAGCGCTCATTAGTTGAGAAATCTGAAGGTGGCTTCACTCTACCTCCTGCTGTCACGGAGGTTGCTAATCAATTAGTTGTCTCTGAGCAATAGTTATAATGTTGTCAATTCTTATCAGGGTGCTTAGGTAAAGATGAGCTAACGGAATCAGAACCAAACTATCTCCCAAGTCAGATGAGTTACTGCGTTAATCCTCAATGTTTGCAACCGAAGAATCATAATTCTTCACAATACTGCCAAGACTGTGGAGCTCAGTTACTACTACAAGGACGCTATCGAGTCTTAGATCACCTTGGTACTGGTGGCTTTGGTAAAACCTATGAAGTAGAAGATGGTAAGAGGAGAAAAGTACTAAAAATATTATATTTAAATCGTTTCCATCTTCAAGAACAAAGAGATAAGGCAGTAGAACTATTTAAACAGGAAGGTCTAGTTTTAAGTCAGTTACGCTATCCAGGAATTCCCAAGGTAGAAGAAGATGGATACTTTACCTATTTGCCTCAAGGTAGCCACGATGAGCCTTTCCATTGCTTAGTTATGGAAAAAATTGATGGTGTTAATTTAAAGCAATGGCTCAATCGGCAAAATAATCAACCTATTACCTCTGAACTTGCATTTGACTGGCTACAACAGTTAGTTAAAATTTTAAGTTTGCTCCATCCTCAGTATTTTCATCGAGATATTAAACCATCTAATATCATGTTGAAACCAGATGGCAAACTGGTATTAATTGACTTTGGTGCTGTACGGGAAGTATCAGAAACTTACTTGTATAAATTGCAAGATAAAGATGTGACAATGGTTGGCTCAGAAGGTTATGCAGCACCAGAGCAAGCCACAGGTGAAGCGGTAGCACGATCTGATTTCTTTGCCTTAGGTCGCACTTTTGTCTATTTATTTACAGGTATAGACCCTGATGATTTAGAAGAAGATAGGGAAACTGGTAAGTTAATTTGGCAAAATCAAGTCCCCCATATTTCACAGCCACTTAAAGATTTTATTGACTGGTTGATGGAGCCAGAATTAGGGAATAGACCTCAAAATACAACAGAAATACAAGTACGTTTAGAGGCAATTAGTTCAGTAGGAGTTATTGAATATTTTCCTCCTCCTCCATGGCCAGAACCTCATGTGAAGATGCTTTACTGCATTAACCCCAAGTGCAAACAACGTCAAAACTCAGACCATCTCCCATCTTGTCAAGCCTGTGGCACTTCGTTGTTAATTAAAAATCGCTATCGTCTGATTCGTCCCCTCAGGAAATTAGGGACACCAGGTCATGCAGAAATATTTGAAGTAGAAGATGAAGGGGTTCAAGCAGTTCAAGGAGAAAGGTTCAAAGTTCTCAAAGTCTTGAAAAAAAATAATAATCTTACTTTAGTCAGACTGTTTCAACAAGAAGCTGAAACCTTGAAAAGACTTAATCATCCGGGTATTCCTAAAGTTGAGTTAAGTGATGATTATTTTACAATTCCTCTTCCCCGTAAAAAGGAATTACACTGCTTAGTCATGGAAAAGATTCATGGGGAAAACTTAGAAAAGTGGGTGGAGGAAAATGGAGTAATATCTTCTGAACAAGCTTCAGAATGGCTCAAACAAATACTAGAGATTTTGACCCATCTTCATCAACAGAAGTATTTACATCGAGACTTGAAACCCTCTAATATTATGCTGCGTCCTAACGGTCAGCTAGTATTAATTGATTTTGGTACTCTTAGGCAAATTACCGAAACTTTCTTGGTTCGTTTAGGGATGAAACCGAAAGAGACGGGAACAGGAATTGTTACCGCTGGCTACACAGCACCAGAGCAAATTAATGGTAGGGCGGTTCCTCAATCAGATTTATATTCCCTAGGTCGTACCTTTGTGCATTTGTTGACAGGTAAACACCCTTTAGATTTACAAGAAGACCCTAAAACTGGTAAGTTAATTTGGCGAGATGAGGTTGAAAAAATCTCAGAGCAATTGGCACTGTGGCTTGATTATATGATGGAACCTTTTCCCTGGCAGCGACCTTTAAGTGCTGCTTTTATTCTCAAGTGTTTAGACGAAGGATTACCACCTCCTCAAGGAGAGAATTCGCCTACACCTAGTACTCCACCTTGGTTATTAATAGTTAACTTTACTCTGTTTTCTGTGTTACTAGTAACTGGGATGTTATGGTTACAGGGTCAACAGGAACAAAGAAAGTTGTCTCCTCAGGGAGTTATTCGGAATTTAGAATTTAGAATTTAGAATTTAGAATGGCGGAATTTGGATAGATTTCGACCTATTTACGCCTAAAAAGGAATGTCGCTGCAATCGTTTCAATCCCTGATAGGGATTTTAGGTGATTTCGACGGCTCCACTGCTGAGTATGGGGTGATGATTGTTTTGTTTCAATCCCTGATAGGGATTTTAGGTGATTTCGACTTCGGATATTTTGACCCAGCTATAGCCGTACTTCTGTTTCAATCCCTGATAGGGATTTTAGGTGATTTCGACATCAGCACTAGGAGCAAAATACGGCTTACCTTTCGTTTCAATCCCTGATAGGGATTTTAGGTGATTTCGACTATGAAACCAAGGAATCAAATCTTATCCAAGAATTCGAGTTTCAATCCCTGATAGGGATTTTAGGTGATTTCGACGAGTTCACCTTCCTCAAAGAGGTTTTCCCAGAAGGGGTTTCAATCCCTGATAGGGATTTTAGGTGATTTCGACATAGTCACTCCCCGCAAAATGCTTGGAGCGGGCGTTTCAATCCCTGATAGGGATTTTAGGTGATTTCGACTTCCCAGGGCCACAAAGTCAATGGCGAGAAGATAGGCGGGTTTCAATCCCTGATAGGGATTTTAGGTGATTTCGACAATTGGGTCTAAGGGACAAATTATTAGGCATGCTGTTTCAATCCCTGATAGGGATTTTAGGTGATTTCGACCTGCTTTGAGAAAAGTTGGCTATGGATGTCTGCAAGATGTTTCAATCCCTGATAGGGATTTTAGGTGATTTCGACGAAGGTGATCCAGAGTCTGGATCATGGGAAGAGTCTGTTTCAATCCCTGATAGGGATTTTAGGTGATTTCGACACGACGCTATCCGCGATCGCTTGATCTTTTATTTTCCAAGTTTCAATCCCTGATAGGGATTTTAGGTGATTTCGACGCCCAAGTTTGGTTCCCAATCATCGCCGCCCAAATCATTAGTTTCAATCCCTGATAGGGATTTTAGGTGATTTCGACAATCATAGGGTGGTTGCCAGCACTCCACACCACGGTTTCAATCCCTGATAGGGATTTTAGGTGATTTCGACAACGGCTAGGGTTTTGATAGAAGAAGGCTTAGAAAGTTTCAATCCCTGATAGGGATTTTAGGTGATTTCGACTTTTGCCATTTTTTTGTAAGTCAGTCTGGGTAAGCGTTTCGTTTCAATCCCTGATAGGGATTTTAGGTGATTTCGACAGCTGCCCTTTGAAACCCTTACAATATTTAGTTTTCAAGGTGCATTTCCGACAACCTGACCCAATTATATCATTTCAGCCCTCGACTTGA
>JBAUJE010000136.1:0-26150 GCA_049683475.1 Coleofasciculaceae cyanobacterium
AATCAACTGAGCAAGGGTTGCCTTTAACTTGGTGCGAGAGACAATCAGATCGACAAAGCCATGTTCGAGTAGATATTCCGAGGTCTGAAAATCTTCCGGCAACTTTTCTCTTAAGGTTTGCTCAATCACTCGCCGTCCAGCAAAGCCAATCATTGCCTTCGGTTCAGCAATAATCAGATCTCCGAGCATCGCAAAGCTGGCCGTCACCCCCCCCGTGGTGGGATGAGTCAGAACCGGAATATAGAGCAATCCGGCTTGCTGATGGCGTTCTAGGGCACCAGATATTTTTGCCATCTGCATCAGGCTGAGCATGCCTTCTTGCATCCTCGCGCCCCCAGAGGCGCAGATGATCATCACCGGTAGCGATCGCAGAGTCGCTTGCTCAATTAAACGGGTCAGCTTTTCTCCAACGACAGAACCCATACTACCGCCCATAAAGCGGAAATCCATTACCCCCAAGGCCACAGGACAACCATCTAGCTGACCATTACCCGTTTTGACCGAGTCTACCAACTGGGTTTTTTCTTGAGTCTCTCGCAGTCTGTCACTGTAGTTTTTGCGATCGCGAAATTTGAGGGGATCAGTGGGACGCACCTGCTCATCAAGAGGCATCCAGGTATTGGCATCAATTAGCTGACGGATGCGCTCTTCGCTATCGACCCGCAAATGGTGGTTACACTCCAGGCAGACCATTTGGTTAGCTTGCAGGTCTTTGGTGTAGGCCAAGGCCCCACAAGCTTTACACTTTGTCCATAGCCCGTCCGCTATTTCTGCCTCTTGCCGTTGAGGGCTAGTCGGGCTAGATTTTCTACGATGTGCAAACCAATCAAATATAGACATGAGAAAATTTACTCTGAATTAATAGACCCAAGGGGCATTGTCCTTGTTCTCGGCTTTCTATCGCCCATCTCTACTTGCCTTGAGCTTATTTCAGACCCTAGCAAAAGCTGACTTATCCTCTTGGGCAACAGAGCCAGACCTGATAAATATTATCTCTCCTCAGGGTGAACAGACGGATCAATCCCAAACGCCAATGAAAAAATTGCTAGAGAATGGGAAGTAGGGAAAGGAAAATGAGGTTTCAACTTCTGCCTGGTTAATGCCAGTGGTGCAAGATGTGGGATAAATAAATTATGGCTGAATTACACGATTACCAAACCTGTTTTGAGCAGGGCTTAGCAGATTACGAGCTAGAAAAACCAGCAGAAGCACTATCTTGCTTCCAAAAGGCGATTGAAGTCAAACCAGATTTCATTCCGGCCTGGATTTATCTTGGCATGTCTCTAGAACGATTACAGCGTTACGAAGAAGCCCTCGCCTACTACGAAAAGGCAATTAGATGGAATAGAGAGGCTACTGACCTTTGGTACAACAAAGGAGCAACCTTGGCTAAATTGCATCGTTATGAGGAAGCTTTAGGCTGTTTTGAGCGAGTACTGGAACTTGAACCCAACAATGCGATCGCTAAAACTACTCGTTGCTTAACTTTGGCAACTCTAGAAAGCCGCCAACCCGCACAAAAATTAAGTAAAAAAAGTTAATCCTTTCTCGAAACTAAATTAGCTAACTCAATATTATATCTGTGTCCTAAGTGATTTGAGCAATTGCCTTGGGCGAAATAGCTCGATGTCTTGATAGGGATCATCATGGTGGATAAACAGATAGTCTTCGTACTCGTACCAGTGCATTTCGGCTTTTTCCCGATGGCAGCTACGGCAAATTACCCACAGATTGTTAAAGTCTAAGGACAGCCAGGGGTATTGAGAACAGGGAAGGGGTGTGATCAATGCTTCGACCACCAACATGGGCAAATTGATTACCACATACAGGACAAGACCAATCCGACGTTTTCTTTAGCCCAGCCTTTACTTTCGGGAATTGTGCCGCATTCAAAATCACCATTGGCATAGCGCCAGTAATCAAACTTGCGATAGTCTTCAAAATCTTGGTGAGTCAGTTTGTGATAACGCTTCTTCCCAACCTGATTAGCCAGCTTAAACAAGTCTTCTAGATTTTTATCATGGAAGTTCATGGACTATCCAATTCAGACTTAATTTAGCGATGTTTCTTAAGAAATTGCTTTTAAAAATTGTTTGCGCAGCTGTGCAATAGGGACTGTCTTCAAAAGCAAGCGTAAATACAACTTTAAACATTAACCTGACACAAACTGCTATAGTTTCATTCAATTTATTTGTTTACTGTATTAGTTAAGCAAACAAACTTGGAGTTAAAAAACTGTTCAAACTCCAATATCTTTTGTCTCTGTATCAAAGATTCAGAAACTTGTACTATAAAAAGCCCATAATTTTATGAACAATTACCATAATGGTAAAGAGATAATCTCAATTTCTTCCCCCTTTTGTAACTATCTGAACACTCGGCCTCAGAAACATCAATCACTTACTGCGGGTAAACTGGCAAACTACAGCTCAGAACTAGCAAATGTTAATTCCGAATGCTTTGGCAATAGTGGTAAGTATTTAACTTCCTTTCAGAGCAAACTACTGCAAAAAAAATTGCAAGAAGATTTACCTCAGTCTTACCGCCAACGCATCCAAATCATGTTGTTAGCAGATGAAGGGAAGACTCAAACGCAAATTTGTCGTGCTTTGGGGTGTTGTCCAGCAACAGTGCGCCATTGGATGCACATAGCTCGTAGTGGGATGGCGCACCAATGGCAGGATTGTCCTATCGGTCGCCCAAAAGCAGTGAACGAACAGTACGTAAAACGTTTGAAGGAATTAGTTAACAATGGCCCCCGCGATTATGGTTATTCTTTTAAACGTTGGACAGGTAGTTGGTTGAGTAAGCATCTCGCCAAAGAATTGGGAGTTGAAGTAAGCGGCCATCATGTTAATCGCTTGTTGAAGCAGATGGGGTTGTCTACTCGACCACAAACCAGTAATACCGAGGATACCGACAATCAAATTGCCAGTGGTAATCGCATCTTGATTGGCGATTTGACAACAGAAAATACAGCTAATTTTTCCTGATTTTTGTCAGTTAATTCAGACCTCTTAGGGTAAAGGTTTAGATGTTTATGATTAATAATCTATCAGAGCTGTTAGTTACTAGGCAACAGTTCAACGATGCATTAGGATATTCTCTTTCAGAACAGGAGTTTCAACACTGTCTTGAGCAATGCAAATTACTCAAGCCTAAAGTTGGAAAATTTTGGCAAGGTACTGAGGTTGAAGCTGGTATTTACATCATAATTACTGGCAAGGTGAGATTACTTGATAATGGGGGAGAACTAATCGCCACAACAGATGTGGGGGAAGTTTTTGGGGAATTTACCTTATTCCCAGAAGCTAAGTTTCAACCTTATGGAGCAAGGGCTTCAATAAATCTACAGTTGTGCTTTGTTCCCAGTGATATTTTATTGCCACTGATGAGTAAGTATCCGCAAATCCGAGAATATTTGTGGAGTGCAACCCTATTGCGTAATTCTTTACTTGTTAAAGAGGACACGGCCAAGGATGCAAGAATGGGGGGATATCTTAGAGGATACGAAGACGCAGAGACACGGGGACAGGGAGATATTCTACGTACCACTACCTCAACGGATACTAGTTTTTCTAAGTCAAAGCGTCAGAAAAAGATAAGCAAAGCAAAATTTCCCAATCCTACTCAGAAAGTCGGACATTTATGGCAGCGGTTTGCTCGACGCTATCCGTATTTTGCCCAACAAAGTGTATCTGACTGTGGTGCAGCTTGTTTGGTAATGGTATCTCGCTATTGGGGAAAACGTTTTAGTATTAATCGCTTGCGGGATATCGCTAACGTTGACCGTAACGGGGCATCATTGCGTGGTTTAACAGCAGCAGCAGAAAGTATTGGTTTCAGCACGCGACCTGTCAAAGCAACTCTTGACCAGTTGGCAAAACAAAAATTACCTGCCATTGTTCATTGGCAAGGTAAGCATTACATTGTTGTCTATGAAATTACCAGAAAACAGGTAATTGTTGCTGACCCTGCCATTGGTCAGTGTACCCTCAGCCATCGAGAATTTAAACAAGACTGGAATGGCTATACATTGCTGCTGCAACCTACGGCTTTTTTGAAGGATGTTCAAGAAAACACGACTTCCTTTTGGCAATTCTTTGAGTTGATGAAGCCTCATGGTTTAGTAATGCTAGAAGTGTTTATCGCTTCCTTATTTATTCAGATTTTTGGACTTATCACTCCCCTATTCACTCAGTTAATTTTAGACCGTGTAGTAGTGCAGCGTTCCGAACTAACTTTAACTGCGGTGGGGTTAGGATTGCTGATTTTTAGCATTTTTCGGGTAGCTATGACTGGGTTACGGCAGTATCTTTTAGACCATACTGCCCACAGGCTCGATGTAGCATTAATTGTTGGCTTTATTCGTCATACCCTACGGCTTCCTTTAAACTTCTTCGAGTCTCGTTATGTAGGCGATATCATCTCCCGCGTGCAGGAAAACCGTAAAATTGAGCAATTTCTTTCCGGTGAAGCTTTATCTATCTTGCTAGATTTACTTACAGTATTTATCTATGTGGGATTGATGTTTTGGTACAGTTGGAAAATGGCATTACTAGCATTAGTAATTGTACCTCCTTTTGTGTTGCTAGCATTAATTGCCACACCTTTTTTACAAAAGAATTCAAGAGAAATATTTAATGCCTATGCTTCAGAAAGCAGCTATTTAATTGAAGCTTTGACTGGGGTGAGAACTATTAAATCTACAGCAGTGGAACAAACAGTACGCTGGCACTGGGAAGATTTGTTACATAAAGAGGTAAAAACCAGCTTATCAGGGCAGGTTATTAGCAATCGTTTGCAAATTTTTAGTAATACAATTCAAGCACTAGCAACTACTGGTTTGCTATGGTTTGGAGCACATTTAGTAATTCATAACCAGTTAACCATTGGGCAATTAGTAGCATTTAATATGTTGTTTGGTAATATTATTACTCCCTTCCAACGATTAACAGTGTTGTGGAATCAATTGCAGGAAGTTGTAATCGCTGTTGAACGAATCAATGATGTATTAGAGACAGAACCAGAGGAAGATTTACAATATCAGCCTCGGCAGAATATACCAGTAATTAAAGGTCACATTCACTTTGAAGATGTCACTTTTCGCTACCACCCAGAAAGCGATACTAATGTTTTAGAGAATCTCAGTTTTGAAGTAAAACCAGGACAGATGGTTGCACTAGTAGGACGTAGTGGTTCTGGTAAAACTACAATTTCTAAATTGGTTTTGGGTTTGTATCCTCCTACAAATGGCAAAGTATTAATTGATAGACAAGAGCTTACTAGTATTTCTTTGAATTCCTTACGCCAACAAGTAGGCGTTGTTGACCAAGATACCTTTTTGTTTGGTGGGACGATTCGGGATAATATCAGCTTGGGACATCCTGGGTCAACTTTAGAAGAGGTTTTTGAAGCAGCAAAATTAGCAGGTGCTGATGAATTTATTAAAAAGTTGCCAATGGGTTATGAAACCCAAATCGGAGAAGGTGGGGGATTATTATCTGGTGGACAGCGACAGCGTATAGCTATTGCCAGAGCTTTGTTAGGTAATCCTAAGCTGTTAATTTTAGATGAGGCAACTTCCCATTTAGATACCGAGTCAGAAAGGATTATTCAAAAGAATTTGAATACAATTCTTAAAGGGCGAAGTAGCTTAGTAATGGCCCATCGTCTTTCCACAGTGCGGAATGCAGACTTGATTTTGGTATTAGATAGAGGTGTATTGATTGAAAGTGGAACTCATAAAGAATTGATGGCGAAGCAGGGGCATTATTTCTATCTCAATCAACAGCAGCATCAACAGTTAGATGCAGTGTAAGCTGTCAAGCATTTAAGACGGTCTATTGGAACAGACGGGGAGGCGGGAAGAGGGTTTTAGGATTTTCTCGTCACTTGCAGACTAGACAATAATCCTAAATATAAAGGTTAGTAGTTAGTAGATAGGATTACTATACCAACTAACAATTAGCAATTTTTAAATTTTAATTTATTTGAGGTTTAATTATGCCAATTTCTGTAAATGGACGGATACCAACTCAAGTCAATGAAGAAGATAAGGAGCAAATTGCAACATCTCAAGAAGCAAACCAAGCAACTGATAATTGGTCTGATGTAACTCAAGAATTAGTTGATAGCTTACCTCAGATTTGGACAAGGGGATTACTGTATTTCTTGATAATATTTATTTCAATTGCTTTACCCTGGGCAATGTTGTTTAAGGTAGATGAAACGGGTACTGCTAGAGGGAGATTAGAACCTAAAGGTACAACTATTCGGCTTGATGCACCTGTAAGTGGAACTGTTGCAGCAATTAACGTTAAAGAAGGTGACTCTGTTAAGGCTGGACAAAGTTTACTCGAACTAGAGTCAGAGTTAGTTCGCGCTGAGCTTCAGCAGCAGCAGACAAAACTAGAAGGTCAACAAAATCGGCTGAATCAGTTAGAACTACTGCAAAATCAGTTGGCGATCGCACTGAATACTCAACGGCGACAAAACCAAGCTCAAAAGTTGGAAAAACAGGCTCAAGTGGAACAAGCGCGGCAGAATTTAGAATCTCTCAGGAATGCTTATAACTTACAAGAAGAAGAAAAACTTGCTCAAGTAAATCAGGTGCGACAAAGCCTTGAACATAGCCAGAGTGCCTATAATTTAGCAACCAGTCGTTTGGCTAAGGTGCAAACACTAGTCCAACGCTACCGCAAAGCTTTTGAGCAAGGTGTCGTTGCAGAAATTGAAGTTATTAGACAAGAAGATTTAGTCCAAGAAAGACAACGACTCCAGCAGCAAGCGAAGTCTGAAGTAGAGCAAGCCAAGCTGCGGCTACAGGAGCAAGAAAGCAGTTATGAGAAGACTATTGGACAATTACAGGCGGATATTGAGCAAGCTCAACTTCGTTTAAAAGAGCAGGAAAGCAGTTATCAAAGTCTGATTCGTTCCGGTGAACTAGCAGTACTCAAAAGTGAAGAACAGCAAAAGAATATAGAAGCAGAAATTACTACCCTCAAAGCAGAAATTTCCCAGAACAAAAGTCAGATTAAATCTTGGCAATTTAAGTTAGATCAGCGAGTGCTAGAAGCACCTGTGAGTGGCACGGTTTTTCAGTTACCTATTCAAGGGGAAGGAACGGTTGTGCAAACAGGAAATATGATTGCCGAGATTGCACCAGAGGGGACATCTTTAGTACTTCGAGCGCAAATGGCGACGACAGAAAGTGGTTCCTTAGAGGAGGGAATGTTAGTGAAGATGAAGTTTGATGCTTATCCTTTCCAGGATTATGGAGTTGTTGAAGGCAAGCTGATAGGGGTTTCACCTACTTCTAAGGTAAAAGAAACTAACCAGGGTCAGGTGGCTACTTATGACCTAGAAATTGAACTCAACCAAGATTGTATTCCCAAGCCCTCTGAGTGTGTGGCTTTTCGTGCCGGAGATACAGCAACAGCAGAGGTAATTGTACACCAGCGACGGGTTATTGATTTTCTGATTGACCCATTTAAGAAATTACAGCAAGGAGGGATGAAATTGTAGGGTTAAACAGAGTGTATTTATTCTAGTTCTATCTATTTAATTAAGAGGGAATCATGTCACAATCTATCATCATTACCAACGAAGATATTCTGCAACAAGTTAAGCTATCTTGCAAAATTCCGGAGATAGTTGAAGAAATTGTTACCCTAATGGTAATTGAAAATGCTGTATCTGAGGCAGCTATAAAAATAGAAACAGAAGAACTTCAACAAGTCGCAGACCAAATGCGGTTAATCAATAAACTTAACAGTGCTGAGGAAACTTGGACATGGTTGGAAAAACATAGTTTGTCTTTGGATGAGTTTGAAGAAATAGTCTACAACACGGTTAGCTCTAGGAAACTAGCTAATCATTTGTTTGCAGATAAAGTCGAATCATACTTTTTTGAAAACCAACTTGACTATGTTGGCGCAGTAATATACGAAATTGTCTTGGATGATGAAGACCTAGCAATAGAGCTATACTATGCCATTCAAGAAGGTGAGGTGAGTTTTTATGATGTAGCTCATCAATATATCCAAGATAAGGAATTAAGCAGAAAATGTGGATATCGGGGACTCGTCCGTCGTCACGATTTGAAGCCGGAGATTTCTGCCCCTATTTTTGCAGCTTCCTTTCAAGAACTTCTCAAGCCCATCGTCACATCTTCGGGGGTACATCTAATTTTGGTCGAAGAAATTATTCAACCCCAGTTGAATGATAAGCTACGTTATCAAATTAAGTCAGATTTGTTTGCCCAATGGCTCAAGCAACAAATTGAAGAAGTTGAAGTTGTTACTAGTATCGAATTAAACAGCAAAGTAGCTTAAACTATTATTAACTTAAATAAGTAAGCGAGTGCTTTTTTCAATATAAAAAGCACTCGCTTTACTGATATTTGGAAAGACTTTAGTTAGGAACAGAGGATTCTGAAATTCTACTGTTCCCAAATCTAACTACTTAAGCAGTTAGCGAACTGTCTGAACAACTGACCTGATAGAAAGCTGAACAATAGTTGGGGTAAATACTGTTGCTACCGTCCAAAAAAGACCACCATTAGTTGCATTTAGTTCGTTCTCAGACAAATCCATCATGTAGCTTTCAGAGTCAGAGAAAAGTTCATAACCATTAGGTTTTAAGTTAGAAATTGTAATCTTAGCCATTGGTAAGTTTCCTTTTTGTTTCAAGTAAGTTTTTAGTCAAGAAATCAGGTTATTGAATTCCCTGTTTGCTTGCTTATTTATATTGTGCTTTTAAAAAGCTGTATTAACAATAGTTTTTGCAGCGTATTTTATGCAAAATAGTATCAATACTGTTCAAAAAAATCTCTATTATTAACTTAGAAAATACTGAAATGTACAGTTCTACTCCCGACTCTCTAAAATTCCCAAGGATTGGAACTCGCAAGCGCGATAAATGCTATATTTTAAAAGTTAAAGCTACTAAAAAAGGACAAAACAAGTTCAATTATGCTAGTTATACTTTAAGTAATGAAGCAGTACAGACAGATTAATTTAACTGATATCTTGCTCCAAACTCAATTAGTACTCTTGCTTATAGGGTGGGTAGCATATCACCCTTATTAGCCCTCAATCTAAATCTCCCTCCTCAGCCCTACTGTGTACATACATCTGGCTGATAACCCACAAATACTGCATTTAGCCTCCCTAGCCCCATGCCAGGGGCAAGAAAGACTTGTGTATACACAGTAGATCTCAAGCTTGGAAGAAAGAATAGAAATAGAATGGCTATAAAAAGAAAACCCCATGAATAATTTCAGGGGCTTGTATTAAATGACTTTTGCTTCTTCCTAACCCATATCTTTGCCTACACCGAAGATGCGGTCTGTTTAACTTTTAACTTGAAAGGTAGTCGGTTTTGGCAGCATCATGCTTTCTGGCTTCTAGCCAATCCTGGAAAAGAAACTCTAAGACTTGCTCCCTAACTTCCTGTATTTGAATAGGTAACCACTTCTCAACTCTCAAGATGTGATATCCTATCTTGGTTTGAATTGGGCCAATTACCTCACCTTCGCTAGCATCGCTAACAGCTTGGCTAATCTCTGGTAAAAGTTCTAGTAATAAGCGAATTCCCACAAAACCGCCATTTTCCCTAGACTGTTTTCCTTTGGAGTGTTCTAGGGCTAAAGCACAAAAGGAGGCTTTTTGCTCTTGGAGGGTTCGGGTAATTTTCACAGCCTCCATGCGATCGCCAACCAAAATCTGAGATAAAGCTAGGCGGCGATAGCGATCGCGGTTGTTAATATAATCACTATCAATCGCCTCACTGAAGAGATGTTCTTTCAACTTCTGCCTCAGCAAGGATGCTCGAATCCCATCAGTCCAATCCTCTACGGTAATTCGCTGCTTTGTCAGCCAAGTGAGAGTTTCAGACACTTCTAGCAACTTGTTGCGAGTGCGAAAAGCATCCCCTGCTACCTGTAATTCTTCCTCAGAAACACTAATACCTAGCTGTTCGCAAATACTCAGAGTCAGTACTTCCTGTTCAGCAGCAGCAGCCATTTCACCTATTTGGAAAGAACGTCGTAAATAGGTAATAATTTCTTGCTCCGTTGCTGGGTTGATTTCTGGTAATGCTAATTTGTCTAAAGTTTCTTGCATGATTTTTTGACCTTAGTTTAATAACTCAGCTGTTCTTAAGAGAAAATAGGCAACAGGGAATAGAAAAATGTCCTAACAATCGTGGCGACTGCTATAAATTACACCAGCTTCTCCTAACAAGGAGAAGAAAATCCAAAATCCAAAATCTAAAATCCAAAATTGAGCTAACAGCTTATCCGAGCTATCATCTATAAAAATCCACCCAACTGATGGAGAGTTCTTGATTCCCTTCCAGAATCAGACTATCGGGCAACCCTACCTCATAGTAGCCCTCGTCATTAAGCAAATACTCTTGGTTGAGCGGATTTCCTGCCCAATCCATTGCTCTTATCCTTAAATCTCCATCATTGAAGGATTGTGTTCCGTTAGATACCTCCAAGCCTTCTAATCCACTTAGATAAAAGCGCAGGGTAATTTTTTTAGGCCACTCTCCTTGCACTAGCTTAATCGTACCGTTGCCGATGCCAAATCTGCTGTTTATGTGGATTAACGCTTGGTATCCTTGGGGTTCAACAATGATTGAGTTTCCTCGGTCATGATGACTATCGGGTATGGTAACAGTAAATTCGGGAGTTGCTTGGCTAATGATTATGCTTGGGTTTGCTGCTGTAATTGATGCCTGACTCACGGGAACCATGGCCAAGATTGCTGCCATTGTGTAGCTAGACAGATTCATAATTTACACCCCATTGCTTCTAGTGATTAACAAAAACCCCATATTGAGGAAATACTGTAAATCCTAATCATTTTGTGCTTGATAATTAGGATTTTTTGTATTTAACTGTTGTAAACACACCATCCCCCAGATAGGTGTGCCCAAATATGGGGAAGAGGAGCACGTCCGAGAACCTGACTATTACTGGCAAGTCCCTTTCTGAAATATTGGTTACGACAGTATGCATCTGCGGTCGATTGACTTATACGTCCAAAATTTACCCTAAGAAAAGGATGCTCCCATGAGTTCCAAGCTGCCGCAGGTAAAGCAGCACTTGTTACAGTTAAGGTTGCACTCGCGAAAATTATAGCCAATTTGCTTTTCATAATTACTCTTTAGAAGGTAAATTGTTTGCTTAACTAATACAGTAAATGAATAAATTGGCTGTAACTATAGCAATCTGTGTCAAATTAATGTTTGAGATTGCACTGCCAATTGCTTTTCAAGGTAGTTACCTTTGCACAACTATGCAATATATATTAATAATATCTTTATTCAATAAATTCATTGAATTGTAATAAGCTAAAAAATCACCAATTATTGAAAAACGAAAACTATTCAAAAAGCTAGAGTTAGAGCTTTGCACTTCTGTGCAATCAACACTTCCAAGCCACGTTATCAATCCGGCATTGAAGGTTAAAGATTCATCGATACTTATTCTTTACCTTAGTAGTTAAGTTAATTCACGGAGTTTTTAGCTCCTAGCCAATAGTTGTTTCTTAAACAGGATTTTAAACAAATGGATATGGTAATGGGTAGCATCCAAGATGATATTTGGTATGACTTAAGCAATCGGTTAATGGAATCACCCTGGAATGAAGAAATGCTTGATGCCTTCGACCAAGCGATTCAAATTCAACCTAATCGTCATCGAGTTTGGTATTTTCGGGGTTGGGTATTATCAAAGTTGCGGCGCTATGAAGAAGCGGTCGCCAGTCTTGATCGAGCCATTCAAATTCGACCCAGACACAATCAAGCTTGGTACAACCGGGGTTTGGTACTATTGCAATTAGAACGACATGAAGAAGCGATCGCCAGTTTGGAGAGAGCCATTCAAATTCGCTCTGATGATCACCAAGCTTGGTATTTTCGAGGTTGGGCACTGCTGCAATTGCAACGTAACGAGGAAGCAAGTGCTTGTTTTGATAAGGTCATTCAAATTAAGCCTGATTACCAGTTCAGTTGGCTTAGCCCGGAGTGGTAAGAAGATGGGGAGACGGGGAGATGGGGGGACGGGGAGACGGTGACGCGGAGAATTCTCATCAAAATTCTGTCATCTCGATTTTGGATTTTAGATTTTAGATTTTGGATTTTCCTCACTCATTACTCATTACTCCTTGCTCCCCCTGTTGCCTATTCCCTGTTGCCTGTTGCCTATTCCTTAAGAACATTCTCGACTCAACACCAGTTTTCCGTTGGGTAATCGATACACCCCAGTCGGTTCAATAATGGGGTCGCCTTTTTGCCAAGGACGGTTGGGGTTAGTCGTTGAGGGTGTGCTGTCACTGGGTAGAGTTTCGATGTCTACTGTAGGAAAGCTCGACATCTGAGCATCTCCAGGACGCTGGGGTAAACTACCTGTACCTGTTATAAAGAAGCTTCCCTGTTGGGATTGATGGCGGCGGACAATGCAGCTATTGGCCAGGAGGCTTTCAGTGTCAATCTGACTGTTTGGTAATTCGGTCAGGCTGTTTTGGATAAAGGTGGTATCGGGTAGAGTAATAACTCCACTAACCGCGCCAGAAGCGTTGATATCGACTCGGTCATTACCGTCGAGAGTATCTACGGGTTCAGTGTTAGAAAGTTCAGGACGATAACCTTCGCCAAAGAATGCCGGAGTATTGAGGGTAATGTCACCACCTTTACCGTCTTGAGCAAAAGCGAGGATATCGCTGTCATTGAAAGCGAGGATGGAGTCAGCCGTCAGGTTAATATTGCCGCCGCCTCCTGCACCTTGGTTGACATTGGTGGTGATGTCGCTGTCACCCCGCAAGCGAATTTGGTCAGCAGTGATGGTGATACCTCCCCCAGAAGATTGCTCGGAGGACGTTGCGATATTGCCATCTCTGGCTGTGAGGTTTCCGGTGTTAATCTCTACGTTACCAGCAGGAGCAGCGCCTGTAGATTGGGCAAGCAAACTCGCCTGCTCTATCTCTAAAGATTGTGCGGCGTTTACTGTCAGGTTGCCGCCTACCCCGGAAGAATCAGGAGAAGATGTCGAAGCAGACACCTTTGTGCCATTCTCAATTGTAAGTTTTTGTGTGTCAATATCCAGGTTTCCCCCTGCTCCAGCACCGCTTGTCTCAACTGAGAGTTGACCATTGCCGCTAATTATGGCTGCTTGCGGTGCTGTTAAAATTAGGTTTCCTCCCTGACCACTACCAGAGGTCGAAGCAGAGATTTGAGCATTATCTTGGAGATTTACCGTCAAACTCTGCTCGTTGTGAGAAGGTTGTAACCTCAATAAGCCAGCCGATGCCGCTCCTTCTGTCTGGGCAAATATGCCACTGTTGTTACCTTGTAGGTTGATTTGAGAGGTATTCAGTTCAATATTGCCACCCCTTGCTGTGCTGGTAGCAGCCGCTGTCGCCGTGGCAGAGACATTGCCGCCATCGGTTACACTCAACAGTGGAGTACTAACTGTTATATTCCCTGCCGCACCAGCACCTTCCGTTCGGGCAAAGAGACCACTCGGAAGTGTTCCGTTGACAACACTAGTAGCTACATTTGGCGCATCTAGGGAAACATGAAGAGTATAAGAACCTGGATAAGCTTCAACTTCAACAAAGTAGGTACCAGGCTCATTGAAAACATACCTGATATATGGGTCTAGAGCAGTACTTCCACCTGCACCTAAAGAAGGCGAATCAGCAAGATTATACTCCAGACTATTTCCGGCGCTATCGATCAGGTCGAGATTAGTGATTGCACCTCCTTGTTCAGGACGATCGATATCGAAAATCGCTCGAGTGCCAGCCGACAACACTTCAAAAGAGTAGTAGTCCTTACCACCAGAATAGCTATTGATCACCCTCATGCCCCTACCTGTAACTGATGCATAAGGAATTGCGGTCGAAAATTCCACGTTGGCATTGACATCATCAGGACTATTCAGGAAGAACTGAGTGAGTGGCTGGGCTCGATCTATCGAGTCATTTGGCTCAAATTCAGCTAAGGAAGGGGGATTACCAACTGAAACATTCCGAGTAGGAGTGGGATTGGAGTTAACTCCAGAGATGAAGATACCTTCGGTAGTATTAACAATGATGTTACCCGCTTTGCCGCTGCTGGAGGTACTCGTAACTAATTGAGAACCACCCGTTAAAGACAGCGATCGCGCCGTGATTTCGACATCACCGCCATCGCCCTCTGCTCCGGAATTCACAGCTGTACTGATGTTACTGCGGTTGACAAGGGAGACTGCTCCCCCAGCCTTTACGGTGACATTACCCCCATCACCTTGACCCGCAGTAATGCTGAAGATAGCACTATCATTGTCGAGCGAGACAAAGTCATCTGCCGTAATCGAGACTTCACCGGCATCTCCTTCACCAAAGGTAGCGGTATCGATGAAAGAGTCGTTCGTGAGAGAAACTGCCCCTGCATCAATCGTGATGTTACCTCCCCTACCTATTCTCCCTAGCTCCAAAGAGGTAAACAGGCGGCTAGTATCGAGCGAAACCAAACCATCAGCTGTAATGGTAATGGTGCCAGCATTTCCCCGACCTGTAGTAGTGGTAGTCAGCTCAGTATCAGTCAAGGAAACCGATGCTGCATTAATCTCGATATTACCCCCATTACCTTCGGAGGCATTGTCGTTGAGCAAGCCTGAAGCATTGCTGCGGATCGAGCCATTTTCAAGCTCGAAGATGCCAGCAGGACTAGTGAAGGTAATATTACCGCCACCAGCAGCGCCAGAGGCATTAATTGTGATTGGGGGAAAGTTGCTATCGATGGTGATTCTGCCGTTAAGGGCAGTCAAGGCGATCGCTCCTCCCTTGCCCTGAATGGGGTCGGCGGCGTTGGAGGATATATAGCCTCTGGAGATGGAGATATTGTCGCCTGCCGTCAGAGCGATCGCTCCTCCATTGCCATAAAGCAGAGAGTCGGAACGTATAGACTCTGTGGAGATGTTGCCGTCAGCCGTAAGGGTAATTGACCCCCCATTGCCACCAGCATCGGTTCTAAGAGCACCAGTGGAGATGTTGCCGCCTGCCGTCATCACAATCTCCCCAGAAGAAGAGCTTACCCTGTTCGTGATGATGTTGCCACTAGCGGTGAGGACGACTGCTTCATCACCCCCTGAATTGTTTTTTAGGGCGTTTGTGGAGATATCGCCACCAGCGGTGAGAGCGATCGCGCCCCCATTGCCATTACCCCTTCCTCTGGCAAGGGCGAATAGCTCTTGTTCTGTGGAGATGTTGCCACCAGCGGTGAGAACAATCGCTCCTCCATCACCGTCCTCGGAATCAGAGTGAGACTGTATGTACCCTGTTGTAGTAATATCATCACCAGCCGTGAGGGTAATCGCTCCTCCATTGCCAAAATTCGAGGAAGACTTCAAACTTCCATTAGCAGCAATTGCCCCCCCGGTACTATTGAGGTTAATGCTTCCCCCAGAAGTAGTAATTCCCCGCGTGCTGATATTTCCTTCTGCTTGAAAATCAACCAGCAATTCACCTTCTGCTACTGTTGTCGATACATCCCCAGTTCCAGTAATGGTTCGACCTGCATTCAAAAAGAAAGCAGGATTAGTGGGATGCACATTTGGAGCTACTGCATTGATGACTACCGTACCATAATCAATATTGCCCCCTGCACTCACTTGCAAAGAGGCACCCGTATAATCCCCGACAATATAATTGCCACCGACTGTAAAGATGGGATCTTTAAGACTGCCAAAAGAACCTGCCGATCCCCCAAGAGTGCGAATCGAAAAATCCCCACCACTGGCAAAATGAGCATCGGTTGAGATTTGCCCATCACTGATTAAACTCAGATTCCCCCCACTCACAAACGGTGTCTGCGTTGGATGATTCAGCGCCAAGATATCAATCCCGTCATTGCCCATCACCGTGAGATTGCCCCCAGATTGAGCTAGAAATGGAGTTGTCACAGTATCGCGCACTTTCACAGTATCCTGGGCCTGTAAAGTCAAATCTCCCCCAGCTTCTAACTCTCCCTGCAAGTCCAGATTTCCAGCCGACAGGGTCAGATGTTCTCCAGTTGATAAATTCCCTTGATTAATTATCGCCGTTGGTTGATTAGCAACCTGAGTAAAAAACAGCGCTCCTGGAGCAACAGAAAGTAAATTACTCGTTTGCGGTTCTACTGCACTGAAATAGCCCCCATCCCCTAGCCTAACTGCATCCGCCGTCGTTGCCAAAAAGGAACCTTGCACATCCAAACTGGCATTCGGCCCAAATAAAATCCCATTGGGATTAAGCAAAAACAAATTCGCCTCACCCAAAACCCCTAACCTGCCGAAGAGATTAGAAGCATCGCCTCCCGTAACGCGAGTTAAGATATTCTCAATTCCCGCCGGATTAGTAAAATAAGCTCCCCGACCCTCTAAAACATTAAATTCCTGAAAACTGTGAAATAGATTAGCTTCTCGAATAGCACCACCATCAATTTGGTCACTAGGAATATCCTTTATATTGACATCGGGTGTAACGACAGAACTTTCAGCGCCCAGGGTATTATCCGGCACGATTTGAGCTAAGACATTCTCACTTACTCCTGCTGAGAGTGTTCCCACTAAAGCAACGCAACCGACAAATTTCCACTGCCAATATTGACTGAGTAAGCTAAAAGTCATGATAAAATTCGTCTCCTACTGCAATTGAAAAGAGGGCAGGGAAGCAGAAACTCTAGGGTGGACAAGTTTAGTCAGCAAAAGTATATTTTCAGCTCCCATCGTACTTGCCCACGCTACAAATTTGATAATTACTAGGAAGAGAGAATATTCTACAAATCTTGGCGCTTGGTAAAATCATCCACTTAATTTATACGATAGAAGCTTGAGCCGAGGAAATACCTTAACCTCCTGTGTCAAGCTAATGACCTAACTGAGCAAAGCCAATTGCACAAGTGTGCAATCAAGTCAGCACAAGAGGGAAATACCTTACCCCGTCAAATTTCGTATCTTAATAAAGGTAAACCAACTTAATCCTTTAGATAGGAGATTTGTCTTAATTATTCACTTAAAGGAAAAGAATTAGACTAAACTGTCACACCTTTAAATTGGGTATGAGTAGCTCGAATGAGTAGCGACCAAGATGGTTGCACTACAAGGATTTCGCAATTATTGACAATAAAGCTTAAATAACAAACAGCTTAACACCTTATCCCTATAACAATCCTAAACAAGATACGAACACCTCTTTCTTTTACCCCTTGTCCCCCCAGCTCCCCAGCCCCCCAGCCCCCATGCCCCAAGACCATGAGGTAAAGTAACCTTGTCAACTTCGAGGTTTCAACGATGAGCCAAAATTCACCAGAACTAGGCACCCTCAAAATCCTTGTGGTAGATGACCACGAATTAATCTTAAGTGGAACCCTTGACTTACTCAAACGGCACTACCCACAAGCTGAAATCCTCACGGCAAAAACAACCCAGGACGCACTTTGCCAAATCGAACAAATTCAGCCTGACTTGGTTATTATGGATCTTTCTTTACCAGAAACCTCAGGAGACACTGCCGAAATCAATCGAGGCATTCAAAGCTTGGCAACTTTAATGAAAAACTATCCCACCCTAAATCTGGTTGTGCAAAGCAGTTATGTCAAGGCACTGGTGCGGATTAAATTGGACATTGATACTCATGAAGGAGGGTTTACCGTAGCCGACAAAGGACTTTCTAGCCAGGAGATGTTGCTCAGAATTGACTTAGCACTTAAAGGAGTTACCCATACCAAAGATCTGAAAATGCCTATGGGGGAAATCAAAGCAGAGTGGCTAGAAGTCCTCAATTTCGCCTTTGAAGAAGGATTGGAAGATAAAGTTATAGCTGATCGCATGAATGTATCCCTCAGAACGGTACGCCACTACTGGACAAAAGTTCAAGACGTTTTAGGTATTTACCCGGAAGAAGGCAAAAGTTTGCGTATTCAAACTGAGAAGCGAGCTAGAGAAGAGGGGTTTATTGATTAATAAATAAAGTTAAGGAAGAAACTATTGCTGTCTAGTATTTGGAGGAAAATTAGAACCGAATTTATCATCTGGTCTGTAGGAATACTGCCAGGAGTTGCTGCTATAGGGCTAGTCATACTTGCTCGCCTAACTGGATCACTGCAATTGATAGAATGGGTAACTCTCGACTCATTTCTCCGCTTACGTCCTAGTGAACCTATCGACGAACGAGTTGTCATTGTCGGAATTGATGAAGAGGATATCCGACGTATAATACAGTATCCCATACCCGATAGCGAAATTGCTAAACTGATAAGAACATTACAGAAGTACCAGCCCAGAGTTATTGGTCTTGATATTGTTAGGGATATACCCATTGAACCTGGTCATGCAGAACTAGTTGCAGCATTTAAAGATATTAAAAATCTGATTGCGGTTGAAAAAGTCATACCCGAAACTATTAAACCTCCCCCTGATTTACCTCCAGAACAAATTGGTTTTGCAGATTACCTTTCCGATGATGACGGTAAAGTCAGGCGTGCTTTATTGGGAACGTTTAGACCTGAAGACGATAAATATGTATTGTCCCTACCTTTACGGCTAGCAAAAATTTATTTAGCCTCAGAAGGCATTAAACTGAGCAATGGCATTCGCGATCGCGAGGCAATGCGGTTTGGTTCGACTGAACTCCCTCGCTTTTTACCTAATTCTGGGGGCTATGTGGATACTGATGATTTTGGAGTTCAGCTACTCCTTAATTATCGCAACGGTCGAGAACGATTTCGCACCCTATCTCTTCAAGATATTAATGATATTGAAACTGGCAAGATTAATCCCAATATACTGAGCGATAGAATTATTCTCATTGGAGTAACGGCTCCTAGTATTAAAGACGTTATCAACACCTCTGCGATTTCCAATTTGCAACCACCTGGCAAGATTTATGGTGTAGAATTTCACGCCCATGTTACTAGTCAAATTGTCAGTGCAGTTCTCGACGGAAGACCTGTTTTAAAAACCTGGTTACAGGGTTGGGAATATTTGTCGATTGTCGGCTGGGGAGTTTTAGCCATTTATCTTGGTAGGCTAACTCAATCCCCCTGGGAAAACCTTGTCTATGTTGCCCTTGCCAGCCTTAGTTTAGTGGGAATTGGTTATGTCTTCATTGTCGGGGGATGGTGGATTCCCGTAGCACCAGCTTTGTTAGTTTTGGTTATCAACGGTGCAATATTAAGTACTTTCTATCAATACGACCAATTTTTGAAGTCTCAGATTCAAATACGCCAACACACCATTGAACGAACATTTGTGGTAATTCATAATGGCCCCTTGCAAACACTAGCTAATCTCTTGAGGCACGCCCAAGACCAAAATTTAGAACAACAACTAATCGAAGAACTAAAAAATCTCAACTCAGAAATTAGAGAGGTAGGCGAATACTTAAAGCTAGAAACTTTAGATAGGCAAGAAAGCCTCCGTCTAGGGAGTGGTCTAATTCTAGACTTAAAGCTGCCAATTCGTGACCTTTTCTATAAAGTTCACAGTCATACACTTCAGCGTAACTTTCCCTACTTTAAAACTCTCAAAGTTAAAGCTTACTCCTTCGAGCCTCTTGAGGATAAACATTTAAGCATTGAGCAAAAGCGAGAACTCTGCCAATTTCTAGAAGAAGCGCTGTGCAATGTCGGGAAACATGCCAGAGGAGTAACCCGCCTCAATGCTACTGGGAAACAAAAAGGAGACTGGTACACCCTGAGTATTAAAGATAATGGGGCTGGTCTTCGTTCTTTCTCTGAAGGTCGAGGAACCAAGCAGTGTCTAAATTTAGCGAGACAATTAAGAGGTAAGTTTCAGCGCATTCCTCTTGGAGAGAAAGGAACTCTGTGTGAGTTAACCTGGCCTATTGCGGGTAGAAGCAAGAATTTTTTCCCGATAAAATCTAATATTTTGAAACGGTTTAGATCTTAAGTCTTATGACACTGACTTAAGCAGTCGTCTCTTTCATTTTTGAAATACTAGATGAAAAGCGATTTTTTTGCATTATCATCTATTGCATACTTGTGCAATGATAGCTGAATTGAAAAGCAATATAGAATACAAATCTAAGCTATTAAACCTACACAGAAGACTCTGTCTTCAGTAACTTCATTGTTTTATCGTATTAATTAATCAGGTGATTCGTGGACAGCAATAAATTGTCCAAATTCCAATACTCATAATCAAAAATGTCTACCTAAAATTGTGATTGTTCATACATTTTTGTTGAGTTTGTGACTTGAATTAAAACTACTTGGAGATTTACCCATGAAAGAATGGAAAGCTGCCATAATCAGGAAACTTGTCATATTCGTAGGAATGGGTTGTGTAACTTTTCTCATTACATTTGCCCTAGCTAAGGATATCCCATTTGAGGCTAAGTTAGAGGTTGCTACGGGATTGTCACTTACAGTCGCTACAGGAAGTGCAGCGAAAGGGTAGGGAACTTCAGTATAAGTGAAATCAACGTTTACCTAACCAAGATTATGATTATTCCAATCCAGGGATTCCTAAACAAATGCCTCAAGATCACACTAGTAACCAGTTGCACCTTAAGCTTAGCGCTGATTGTAACTCTAGCAGCCCTGGCTGATTATGTACCCGGTGAGCAACAACCAGTTCCCTCAAATCGCAGATCGGATGGAGGAACAACTAGAGGGTGTTCTGGAGGTGATATGCCCCTAACCGTCCTAGCCTCTCGGAACTATGTCGGACGAACCATTTCTCAACACCCTACTTTCGCTTGGTTTGTCCCTCCTGACTCCGCTGACAAGAAAATGAAGTTCACGATTTATGAGTGGGTTCAAGACGGTAAAGCCAAACAAGTTTATGAGAAGGAGTGGGAGAGTTCATCAGGAGTTATGAAGTTATCTCCCTTCTCAGAAAACGAGCCAGGATTGGAAGTAGGTAAAGAGTATGCTTGGCAAGTCGTAATCATTTGTGACCCTAGTTCTCTATCAAGTGCCATAGTAGACAGAGTAAGTATTGAAGTTGTAGCAACACCACCAGAGGTGCAAAGTAAGCTCAACAAAGCTGTCAATAGCGTTGAGAAAGTGAATATCTATGCTGAGGCAGGTTTATGGTACGATTCGTTAGCTGAAGCTCTTAAACTAGTTGAACCTCCAAAACTTGGAGAAGTGGGTTCGGATTTGTTGAAAGATCTGGCTCAGTGGGAAGCACAAAAAAGCACATCAGAATTGAGTTTACAAGAACTCGAAGTGATTGAGAAACGGATTCAAAATTTAGAGCAGATTGCAGACAGGGTACGCTAAAAAAGTTGGCTCCGCCTTAAAGCCAATTACCAATGAGGATAAAGGGTGCCCATCGTGCGGGGTGCTTGTTCTTATTAATCAGCGCTTTCTGTGCTTCCTGGAGAGCTTCCGCTTTGCTCATTTGTGATAGTAAGTTATCGTAAAACTGAGTAACTAGTTCTTGTGTAGAAGCATCCTCAACGTACCACAGCGAAGCAAGAGCGCTTCTGACACCTGCTTGCACGGTAATACCAGCTAAACCAAGGGTAGTACGGTCATCTCCTACACCCGTTTGACAAGCTGTGAGCGCCAACAACTCCACTGGCTCATAACCTTTACTGAAGTCGCGGAGGTCACTTTCTAGTTCAGTAATTGTAATCTTCTCGTTATTACCTGCAACTAAAAAGCTATCTTCTGGAATAGTGCCAAATTGACCGTGAGTAGCAATGTGAATAATCGGGTAAACTACCTGTTTAAGTTCTTGCTCTAAACCTTCACGAGTGAATTGTTCGTTCAAAAGTTTCTTGCTACCTGGAAATAACTGGGTTACTTGCTCAACTTCATCGGCGACATTTGTCAAAGGCTTAAATTTTTCACCATCGACGACAGCTGCTTCGCTTAATCCTAAACCTAGCGTCCGCAGACCTTGAAAATTCAAAGGTTGAGGAGATGTTAAGCGTAAACCAGGAGTGGTAGCAATGGCGTATTTCTGAACTAAAAATTCCTGACCATCATGGAGTGAGGCCATGGGAATACTGCGTAATAATCCATCTTGGATGAAAACAAGTGTTTTGATTTGCGCTTTATCTAGATCAGAGCTGAAGGGTGCAATAAGCTGATTATACAGCTCCTGTCCTGGTGTTAAGTAATCTCCAGCGAGTTCAAAATGCGCCTCTAGTGCGTCGCGAAAAATTTTTATTTTTTCTCTAAACTTTTGACCATCGACCTTTATCCACTCAAGTTTCTTTAACCTTTTAGTATCGGGATTAAACTTTTTTTCAAAATTGGGAAGACTCACCACAATCGCCGTTCGGTCTTCCAGAATGATAGAACTAAAAAAGGCGGTGTCTTCTCTCTCTAAGTCATCAATCCTTTCTTTATCGAAAAGGGCAAAGACACAATCATTACCAAAGTAATTTTGCAATTCTGCTAGTTTCAGAGAATCAATGGCATTGAGTGCAGAATCTAGTTCGTTTTGATATGCTTCACTTTCGATAGGTAGCGACTCAGCACGCTCTAGCTTTAACTTCGCAAACTCTCGGTAGAGAGGATTAATGGTATCTCGAAAGCTAAATTGCAAATCTCGCTCAGCAATTAACAAGTTATCCCGCAGACCTCCCTCACCTTCTAAGGTTGCGATCGCACGTTCGTAAGCATTGTTTGCTTCAGACTGTTTCCCCTGTGCCTTAAAAATTCGTCCCGCTTGCCACTCCCACAAATAAAGACTATCTTTGGCGCGCAAGTCTTGGTCAGCTGCTAGCCGTGCTTGTTGGGTTAAATCTAAGGCTTTATCGTAGTCTTGACGGCACTCATAGAAATGACCTTGTTTACCTAAAGCAAATGATTTGGAACGATAATCTTTAATGTCTTCAGCAATATCAACAGCTTTTTCCAAGAGTTTATCTATCTGTGAATCATTTAGTTTTTGAGGCAAACATTGACCTGAAAATAAAGTATTATTTTTATAATAAACAGGTTGTTTTAGTTCTGCTAAATTGATTAAATCATAGACTTTATTAGTAGAATCAGGTAAAATATTAAGTAGGTCTAAAGCTTCTGATAAGTCTTGGTCTGCTTGATTACTGTTGTCAGTTAAATCTGAAGCTTCTAGCTGGGTATAAAGTTGAATTAAATTAATAAGTGTCCGCATTTGACCCAACTTGTCATTTTGAGTTCGGGTCAGTTTGAGGCTATTTCTAAAATAGTCTAAAGCTTCTCTGTAATCATCAGTAGCTTTTTTCTGGAATTCACTTTTTTTGGGATCTGCACCTCTTAACTGAGCAGAATTAGCTCGCTGTTTGTTGAGTTGAGCTTTACTAGAGTAAGCATTGCCCAAACTATTAAGCACTGAAGAATGGTAAGCTGAAACGTTATCAGGGGCAATTATTAAGCTATCTTTTAGAGCTTCAATAGCTTGGTCGTACTTTCCCCGGAGACGATAGGCTTCTCCTAAGCTTCCTAAAGCGGCGGCTTCTCCCTTGCGATCGCTAAATTGTTGGGCAATTTGCAAAGCACTTCCTTCACTTTTAGGGCAATCTTGCTCAGTCTTAGAAGTACCGCATAAAAGCGCGATCGCTTTTCTATTGTGTCCTAAACGGCTGTAGGTTTGAGCCTGTTCGGTGAGTAACCGTCCTACCTTCAAGAAATCTTCAAGTTGGCGATAGTTAGCAATCGCTCCTTCCCAATGCTTAGTCGCTTCCTCGAATTGACCGATTTGTCGGTAAGCTATGGCTAGTTTTTCTTGAACAATAGCTTGGTTGGGGAGGTTATTGGTGCTTTGATAGTTATCTAAGGCATTTTCCCAAGTGGCGATGGCGCCTTGCAGATCTCCTGCCTTATATTGTTCAATTCCTTGTTGTACAAGTTGCGTTGCATCGGTAGACTGTGCGGTTGCGACTGTTCCCCAGCTTGTCTGTAAAGTGGTGAAGGGAACAGAACCCAACCAAAGGAAAAATGTCAGGCTGCTGAGGAATAAAACTACCAGAAAGCGACGACCCTTGAAGCGATGGCTTGACATAGTGAGGTTATGGTAGGTTCCAAGGATAATTTTAAATGAAATTTTAATTATGCTAACAGTTTAGCTTGGGCTTGCTAGCTGTTTGTCATTTAAACCTTATTTTTAATAGTTGCGAAATCTCTGTAGTGCGACCATCTTGGTTGCTACCTAAGTAGGTGAGCCGAATTAAATATAAAATACTAACCTCTCCCCCAGCCCCTCTCCTACAAGGCGAGGGGAGTAAGATGAGTCAAAAACACCATGTTTGGTTTGTTTACACCCACCTACCTATACCCATTTTAATTAAATGCGTGATAGCTAACTTAGTATCTGCGCTAGGAGGCAGTATTGTCTGCCTTTACTTTAATTTGCACTTTTGTGAAATAGAGATGGTACAGTTGTGCATTTGATTTGGCTAACTGTGCTATCAACTAAGCACAGAAAGTAAAGGCATTGCTTAGGTAATTTCTTTATTCTTTTAATTATCGGGAAGATTATTGAGTCAACCTTAATTTTTAAGAGAAAAATGAAATTAAAATATCGTGGCAATTCCTACGACTATAACCCCCAATTCTTGAAAACTACAGAAAGCGAAATTACTGCTAAATATCGTGGCGTAACTTACAAAGTCAAACGTTTCTTTAACTTTGCTGTTCCTAGCTCTATCGTAAATCTTAAGTGTCGGGGCGTTGCTTATGTTAAAGGTCAAAAGTATGGAACACAATCAACAGAAGTGCAGGACAAATCCTGAATAAAACCTCACCTTATTGATAGCAAGCTAGTGATTAGTCCCTAGGTATTGCAGGAGATAGCAGCCATGAAGATTCAATGGAAAAAGTTACTGCTTAAAATAAGCCTATGGCTGGTTACTGAAATTATCTTGAATTTCCTAGGGCTAGATAATATCGCTGACTATGGTGAGTTTGTTTTGGAGCGGCAATCACTGACCAGAAGTAATATGAATTTAGTAATCTTTGTTTTTAATTCAAATCACCCAAAGTTGACAAACGACCCCGCGTCGGCGTAAGAAGTCGGAACGAAGCGCCACCTGTGGGCGCATTCGCAAGCCGACCTAGCAAGGGAACGCGCGAGGAAAGGATTTAGGGGGCATTAATATAATCAAGAAAAGTAATTCATATTTCAATTTGGCAATGCTCAGTTAAGTTGCATATCTAAGTGACCTTCGGAGGTTTTAACTGTGATGAGGTTTAGCTTAAGTCAGGGTTGGCAGTGGAAGTTTGTTGGTAGCGTTACTTTTGTGGGAACCCTTCTGACAGCAATGAGGGGGCAAGTGCTAGCTCAAATCTTGCTTGATAATACCCTAGGTGCTGAAAGTTCTGTGGTTACACCCGATGTCATAAAAGGTATTCCTAGCGATCGCATCGATGGTGGTGCAACTCGTGGCGCTAATCTCTTTCACAGTTTTGAGCAATTTAGTGTTTTAGAAGGACAAGGTGCTTATTTCACCAATTCGGCTGGGATTGCCAATATTCTTTCTCGCGTGACAGGGACGAATCGTTCAGATATTTTGGGCAGACTGGGGGTTTTAGGTAATGCCAATTTATTTCTGATTAACCCTAATGGCATTGTCTTTGGAGAAAATGCCAGTTTAGATTTGCAAGGTTCCTTTTTGGCAACAACAGCAAATGCAATCAGGCTAGGGGATGAAGGATTATTCAGTGCTTCACAACCTGCAACCAGTAATTTACTGACAGTTCAACCCTCAGCTATTTGGTTTAATGCTCTTGCTACTCAACCGATTGTCAATCAATCCCTTGCAGTAAGCTTAATTGACCAGCCTAATATAGTGAATCGTCCTCCAGGACTACAGGTGCCAGCAGGTCAAACTCTAGCATTAGTGGGAGGGGATATCAGGCTAGAGGGAGGGAACCTGACGGCAGCAGGAGGACGCATGGAACTTGGCAGTGTGGCCGGAGTTGGGGAAGTCAGCTTGACTCAAACTGGGAACCGCTTGCTACTAGGGTATGACTCGGTGAGTGAGTTTGGCAATATCTCATTAACAGATGGGGCGTTAGTGACTGTCACTGAGATCACCCCATGCCTAGAAGGGCAGGGGGTTCCATAAGTTACTCCAACTCTCCCCATCTCTCGGATAAGTCGAACAAACATAATTGTACGGCTTCTCCTACAGCATCTGGGTTCTTATTGG
>JBAUJE010000137.1:0-1934 GCA_049683475.1 Coleofasciculaceae cyanobacterium
GCAAATTGTTGTCCAACTCTTGTTACTAGGGGAATACACATCCAGAGAGTTTCTAGAGTTGTGGTAGCACCATTGTAGGGATAGGTATCTAGTACCACATCAGCAATAGCCAGATTGGCTCTGTGAACCGATTCTAAAACAACTTCTGGTAAAAAACGGAGGCGATCGCAATCTACCCCTTCTTCTTCAGCAATTTTTGTAAAGAAGCTTTTAACAGATTCTTCATTAGCAAGACCTTTAATTAAAAAGTAACTATTAGGTACTTCTTTAATAATTTTCATTTGCCACTTTATAGTCTCAGGACAGCGCTTATATCCTCTCTGAGCGCTAAGATATACAACAGCATCACTGGGAATATCTAGCTGATCGCGGCGAAGAGTAGGCACAGCAACTTCAAAACCATCAACTGCTATGTATGTCTGGGGTAGTCTCCAGATTTTTTCTTGGTAGTAATTCTGGGCAGACTCAGGTAAAACGTAGGGATCAGCAATAAAGTAATCAATTGCGGGTACTCCTGAGGCATCCCAGCCTAGCCAAGTCGCTTGAACTGGCGCTGGTTTAAGAGACAAAACCTCACAGCTAGTATCGAGAGTAATACTATCAAGATCAATTAAGATATCAATTTCATCGCTATAGATTTTTTCAGCAATTTTTAGACCATTAGTTTCTCCTTGGTAAGCCTGATCTACTTTACTTATGTACCACTGATGTAAGGGGTCATTGATTCGTTTGTCATTAACAAAGTAGCCATAAATTTGAAAGCGCTCTTTGTCATGATGCTTAAACAGTCCCCGTGCTAGCCAGCCAACAGAATGGCTCCTTAGACAATGAGAAAGATAGCCAATCTTTAAAGGTTTAGTGGTACTTAATACAGCTCGTTGATTGTATCGCTCTGACTGCTCCTTCGCATAAAGACATACATTTACTTGAGCAAGCCGAGCAATTTGATTCTGAATTGACCTGTTTTTCTGGAGATTGTCTTGGAAGTAGGGCAGAAAAAATGTAGAGTTAAACAAACGCTGGATTGTAGCGGATTCACTCAGCGTAGGTTGTTCTTGGAAAAGTGAAGATAGCAATAATTCTTGCTCTTGGGAAACTGCCTTAGCTTCAGGCCAATGTCCACCAGCGTTCATTAAGCCTCTTATCACTAAATAAGTGCTGAAGATTTTGTCTGGTAGACTTTGTGGCGCAGCGTTGCATAGCTTTGCCGTCTCTATTCCTTGCTCATAATTACCAGCATTTTGGTGAAAACATGCCAAGTGCCGAAGTACTTCTAACTTTCCTGGCTCAAGACGTAAATAAAGTTCTAATAATTGCGCAGCTATTCCTGGATATTTCGCCGAGTAGGCAATATGAATAGATGCTGGCAGTAATACTTCTAAAAGAGATATTGGTTTTTGGATATGGACAAGACAAGCTTCGACAAATTCTACGATCGATGAATGTAAAAAAGCCTTGTCTAAGGCAATTTTCAATACCTGTAGTAGTAATTCTTTGTCTAGGTCAATTTCTGGCTCTAATCTCAGTAGCTCAATCAAGCCAAAAAATACCAGTTCATCGCCAGTAAATATCTCTAGTTTGTTTGCTAGCTTAACTAGAGACAAAAGGTTGTTAATATATGTTGGGCTAATTTCCCGTATATGTTGCCTGATTGCCCAAGCAATGGCATATTCAGTTAGTGTTTCTTGTCTGTTAGCTTCTTCTTGCAGAACATTGATCAGCTCTACTGTCCAATTTTCTACTTGTCCATCTTCGTCAGCTGCCATTGCTAGCAACCAAGTCGTCTGTGCTTCAACTTCTTGGCCATCAAGCAAAAGCATCAGCCCTAAATTCCAGTAGTGAGATTTAACTTCTGGTTCTTCTGCAATTGCCTGCTCGTAAAGACTGGCGGCTTTAGTATAGTCCTTGCTAAGGAGATATTGATGAGCCTCCTG
>JBAUJE010000138.1:0-1675 GCA_049683475.1 Coleofasciculaceae cyanobacterium
GAAAGAATAGGCATTTGCCGCTAACTACCTACCCCCTCGCCTAAATAATTACCGAACCAGGTAACTCCATAACAGCTAAACCCACTCCCCAGGTTTCCACCTGCCCCAAAGTATGCCGCGACAAAGGTTGACACTCCCCGACCCGCTTACGCTGAGGTCGGGGATTCTTCGTTCAACGACTCTGCTTGCTGTGACAAAATTTCTCCAACCACAGTAGAGGCAGTGTCTCCTGAAGCGTTTCCTATCTCATAGATAGCCGTTCCTGTATGCCCTACAGTACGGAGTCCTTTTTGGAGAATGTTCATGCCCGCAGCAACATCTCTGTCCTCTATGAACCCACAACTACAGTTGTGAGTGCGATTAGACAGAGATTTTTTGGTGCGCTTTCGGCATTGTGGACAATCCTGGGAGGTGAAATGGGGTGAAACGGCAATAGTAATCTTGCCAAATTTTTGCCCAAAATACTCAATCCACTTGCGGAATTGATACCAGCCAGCATCACTGATCGATTTAGACAAATGACGGTTACGAACTAAGTTCTTTACCTGCAAGTCTTCGTAAGCCATGACATCGTTAGATGTACATACGCAACGCGCCAGTCTCTTAGCGTGTTCCTCGCGCTGCCTACTTATTCTCAGGTGTAACTTAGCGTAACGTTTTCTCGCCTTGTGATAGTTTTTGGACTGCTCCTGTCCCTTGCCGAACTTTCTCGACTTACGACGATTGAGCAGGCTTAAACGTTTCTCGCCTTGTCGATAGAACCTAGGATTAGGCTCAGTATGTCCATTGCTATCGGCGTAGAAATACTTCAAGCCAACGTCTAAACCAATGGCTTTACCAGTAGATTCGATCTCCTCAACTACATCAATCGCGATGCAAAATTGAACATAGTACCCATCGGCACGACGAATCAACCTTACTCGCTTAACTTGGTCTGGGGAGTAGAAATAGATATCTCTTGAACCCACCAGTTTTAACCGACCAATTCCTTTCTTGTCAGCAAAAGTTATATGTTTCTTAGTTTGTTCGTCAAGTTTCCAACCGGAGTGCTTATACTCAACAGAACGTTGATTTTTCTTGAACTTAGGGAAGCCCTTCTTGCCTGGAATACCTTTCTTGCAGTTGTCGTAGAAACGGCTAATAGCACTCCAAGCTCGTTCAGCAGAAGATTGTCTCGCAGTTGAGTTAAGTTCTTTAGCAAAAGGGAACTCTTGCGCCAGGACGCGACAATACTTGTTCAGGTCATACTTGTTGACCTTCTCGTTATCCATCCAGAAGCGCAGTGCTTTGTTCCGGACAAATTGAGCGGTGCGGATTGCCTCGTCAATTGCCCGATATTGAGTTTCTTTTGCTTTGACTTTGTACTCGATGATGAACATGGTTTTATGCTATTTGGTTTAGCACAAAAGGTCAATGGTATTCGCTCTCATCCCCAATCCGCTACGCTGAGATTGGGGTATTCCCGCTCACTCAGATAAAATCTGATAGCCAAAACTAAGCATGGCATTAACCGGATTCCCTGGCGGACGGCGGGTACGTCCTGTAAAGACAAACTCCGGATGCCTCAAACATTCCCCAAAAGCCGAGAAATACTGCGCTGCACCCGCACCCTCAAACCCCATCAACCGTTCAATCGAATCAGCAAGACTGGCCTGAGTTGCCAGATGATCTAAAC
>JBAUJE010000139.1:0-52358 GCA_049683475.1 Coleofasciculaceae cyanobacterium
AAACTTCATCAGAATCTTGGTCTAACTTGCCAAATAGAGGGCGACTTGTTCGCATCCTAGAAACCGTCCAAGACTTGATAGTCATTTCCATTTGTATTGGTCTATTCAGCTTCATGGTCATGCAACTTCGGGAGATGGCACTTTCTCTTTTACCCCCTCTCGATTTGCAGATGGTCACCTCAGACATTCTGTTTTTACTAATTCTAGTAGAGATGTTCCGGCTCTTGATTATTTACCTGCAAGAGCATCGGGTATCAATTGGGGTTGCCGTTGAAGTTTCCATTGTTTCGGTTTTACGAGAAATTATTGTGCGAGGAATTTTGGAAACTCCTTGGACTCAGGTTTTAGCTACTTGTTCTTTTTTGCTCGTGCTGGGGGCACTCTTAGTGATTAGAGTTTGGATTCCTCCTACTTTTGAGGGCATTGATCCAGAACAAGAAGTTTCAAAAAGACACCGCCGTCGCTTTTCTAGCAACCCTTCTCTTGAGGATTCTTTGACTCTTAATCATTACGGGGTTGTATCGAATAAATTAGATAAAAGCAATCTCTCAGAATTAAAAGATTAGCTTTTTTGCAAAAGATTAGTTTCGAGATTTTTAACTATGTTAGTTTCAAATTTAAAGACACAAAATATGTTACATTCCATTGCTTCTAAACCTCGTGATGTGCAAGTAGCTGAGATTGGTAAGCACACTACTGTATTGCGATCGCGAACTTGGGACAGACTCAAATTTGAGGTTGAATATGCCCGCCAACGTGGTACAACCGCTAACTCCTATCTAATTCAAGCTGACAAAAATGCTTTAATTGACCCTCCTGGAGCATCTTTTACTTCCATCTATCTCCAGCAACTGCAAGAAATCATCGATTTGACAACTCTCGATTATGTGATTTTAGGACATGTTAATCCTAATCGCATGACCACCTTGGCAGCGCTGCTAGAGAAAGCCCCCCAAGTTACCTTGGTTTGTACAAAACCAGGAGCTAACGCCATCAACACGGCCTTTCCAGGCTGGGCATCTATGATTAAGACAGTAAGATCCCAGGACAGTCTTGACCTAGGAAAGGAGCATCAGCTGCAATTTATCTCTGCACCCACTCCCCGTTGGCCCGACGGACTCTGCACCTACGACCCAGCAACTGGCATTCTCTACAGCGATAAATTTTTAGGAGCTCATGTCTGCGACGATGCCATTTTTGATGAGAACTGGAAGCAATTAGAAGATGATCGCCGCTACTACTTTGATTGTCTTCACGCACCCCAGGCTAAGCAAGTAGAAACTACCCTAGACAAAATATTTACTTTGCCTACGCGATGTTATGCTCCCGGACACGGTTCCTTAGTAAAATATAGCCTTAGCCGCCTGCGCTATGACTACCAGCAGTGGTGCCAGCAGCAGCGAACCCAGGAGTTGAGAGTTGCCCTGCTTTATGCTTCTGCCTACGGCAATACAGCTACTTTGGCAGGGGCAATTGCCCACGGCTTAAACCAGGACGGTATCGCCGTGGAGTCCATTAACTGCGAACTTGCTGATCCTGCCGAAATTACCAGTGCTATTGAAGCTTGTGATGGTTTTATTATTGGTTCTCCCACCCTAGGAGGTCACGCACCAGTTCAGATTCAAACAGCCCTAGGGATTGTTCTTTCCACGGCGACTAAGACGAAACTGGCAGGGGTTTTTGGTTCCTACGGCTGGAGTGGAGAAGCCATTGATTTAATCGAGAGTAAGCTGCAAGATGCTAATTACCAGCTGGGGTTTGAGTCCCTTCGAGTTCGCTTCAGTCCTACAGCTGACACCCTTAGACAATGTGTAGAAATGGGGGCAGAGTTCGCTCAATATCTGAAAAAGACTAAAAAATTACGCTCACCTCGCCAAGCTGTAACTGAAACTCAGCTGGCTAGGACAGAACAAGCGGTAGGACGCATTATTGGTTCTCTGTGTGTGATTACTAGCCAACAGGGTGATACCCCCTTAGGTGTGTTGACATCTTGGGTTTCTCAAGCCAGTTTCAACCCCCCAGGTTTGATGATTGCTCTCAATGAAGAGCAAAATGCAGAAATGATGACTCAACAGGGAAACTCGTTTGTCCTCAATATTCTTAAAGAAGGACGCAGCATCAGGCAGCACTTCTCCTACTGCTTGCGGTCTGGCGAGAATCCTTTTCCTAGCCTTGCTACCCAAACGGCAACAAACGGCTGCCTAATTCTAACCGAAGCCTTAGCTTATCTAGAGTGCACAGTAGAAAATCGAATTAAATCCGGTGACCACTGGCTGATCTATGCTGTTGTTAACAATGGCGAAGTTTTAGAGCAAAATGGTGTAACAGCTATCCAACATCGAAAATCTGGTAGTCATTATTAGACTTCTTGCAGAAGTAAGGAAACAGGGAACAGGAAACAGGGAACAGTTCTAAGCTGATTATCCATGATGAGCTTCTAAGATTTTCCTCAAAAGTGCCAAGATTTTGAACCCCAAGTAAGAATCAAGAAATTGCTTGGGGTTCAGATACCTTTGCCGTGGGCTTTTTCTTGAAGATGAGATGATTATCTTTGCAGTCAATGAAAATTGTGTCCCCTTCAACAAAAGTATTCTCTAGGATTTTGGTGGCAATCACATTTTCTAGTTCTCGCTGCATTGCCCGTTTTAGAGGACGAGCGCCGTAGACTGGATCATAACCTGCGTCTGCTAGGTAGTCTTGAGCTTTCGAGGAAAGTTCCAAGGTGATTTTTTGTTCTGCTAACAGGCGCTGAACTCGCTGTAGCTGAATGCTGACAATTTCCCGCAGTTCGTTACGGCTGAGGGTGTGGAAAATGATAATGTCATCAACGCGATTGACAAATTCCGGACGGAAGTGAACTCTTAAGGCATCTGTCACCCGTTTCCGCATTTCTTCGTATTGGGAATCATCACCAGCGACATTCAAAATATGTTCGCTACCAATGTTGCTAGTCATCACAATAATTGTGTTGCGGAAATCAACTGTCCTACCCTGGGAATCTGTAATTCGCCCGTCGTCAAGTACTTGCAACAAAATGTTAAACACATCTCGGTGTGCCTTTTCCACCTCATCCAACAACACCACGGAGTAAGGTCTTCGCCGCACAGCTTCGGATAGTTGCCCCCCCTCTTCGTAGCCTACATATCCAGGGGGTGCCCCAATTAAACGGGAAACCGCATGCTTCTCCATGTACTCGGACATATCGATCCGAACTAGGGCATCATCACTGTCAAAAAGAAATGCAGCTAAGGCCCTGGCCAGTTCAGTTTTACCCACACCAGTAGGCCCCATAAAGAGAAAAGAACCAATTGGTCGTCCGGGGTCCTTCATCCCTGCCCTCGCCCGACGAATTGCCGCCGCCACAGCTGCTACGGCTTCACTTTGCCCAATCACCCGCTTGTGCAAATGTCCTTCTAATTGCAAAAGTTTTTGCCGTTCTGACTCGAGCAAACGCTTAACAGGTACACCCGTCCACTTGGCAACAATTTCGGCAATATCAGCTTCTGTAACTTGTTCACGCAACAGGGCTGTACCACAAGCTTGAACTTCTAACATCGTGCTCTCTTTCGCCTCGCGATCGCGCTGCAAGACCTCTAAGCGTCCATACTTAAGCTGTGCTGCCTTATTTAAGTCGTAATCTCGTTCTGCCTGTTCAATTTGTACCCGCAACTGTTCTTCTTCTTCTTTGAGGGTACTAATATCTTTAAGTAGTTGCTTTTCCGACTCCCATTGTTGACTAAGCTTTTGCTGTTTTTCCCGCAAATAAGTAATCTCTTTCTCGATGCGTTCTAATCGCTCTTGAGCAGAACTGTAAGCTCCTGCATGTGCAGTACGTTCTTCTCCTTCAAGGGAGAGCTTTTCCATTTCTAGCTGCATCAAACGCCGATCCGCTGCCTCTAATTCCATCGGCTTAGAGGTAATTTCCATTTTAATTTTGGCTGCTGCCTCATCTACCAAGTCGATGGCTTTATCGGGCAGAAAACGGTCAGTAATGTAGCGTTGGGAAAGGGTTGCAGCGGCAACAAGGGCAGAGTCAGTAATATTTACCCCGTGGTGAACTTCGTAACGTTCCTTAAGGCCACGCAAAATGGAAATGGTGTCTTCTACGCTGGGTTGCTTGACAAAGACTTGTTGAAATCTGCGCTCTAAGGCTGCATCTTTTTCAATGTGCTTACGGTATTCGTCTAGGGTAGTTGCCCCAATACAACGCAGTTCTCCCCGTGCTAGCATCGGTTTGAGCAGGTTGCCAGCATCCATCGCTCCTTGTTGAGAAGCACCAGCCCCAACAACGGTGTGTAACTCATCGATGAATAGAACAATCTGACCATCTGAGTGGGTAACTTCCCGTAGTACAGCCCTTAGCCTGTCTTCAAATTCTCCTCGATATTTAGCCCCAGCAATGAGACTACCCATATCCAAGGAAATCAGCTGGCGGTTTTTCAAGGATTCCGGCACATCACCGTTGACGATACGCTGAGCTAATCCTTCTGCGATCGCCGTTTTACCAACACCGGGTTCACCAATGAGAACCGGGTTATTTTTTGAGCGGCGAGAGAGTACTTGTACTACCCGACGAATTTCTTCATCTCGTCCAATTACCGGGTCAAGTTTTCCCGCTTTAGCCTCTTCTGTCAAATCACGCCCGTATTTGTCTAGGGCTTCGTAACGGGATTCAGAATTTTGGTCTGTGACTTTTTGAGAACCCCGGATTTCAGTAATGGAGGCTTCTAGCTTTTGCTTATCTTGGCTAAAGGTTTTCAGTAAACGCCGTCCAATCCGTTCATCTTCTGCAAAAGCAATAAGTAAATGCTCGATAGCGATATACTCGTCGCCCAAAGTAACCCTAGAGGCCTCGGCATTGTCTAACAGAATGTCCAAGCCGCGACCCAGATAGAGTTGCTCAACGTTATTGACTCTAGGTTGACGGCTGGCAAAAGATTCCAGTTGGCGCTTAAAAGTGGGAATGTCGATGTCAAGTCGAGAGAGAATTCTTCCTGCTAGCCCATCTTGTTCTAGCAGGGCGATGGTTACATGTTCTATCTCTAGCTGTTGATTTTTGCAACGACGAGCTACATCTTGTGACTTGACAATCGCTTCCCAAGCTTTTTCGGTAAATTTGCTAGAGTCAGTGGGCTGCATTTCCTTTCAACGAATTTCCAATTAGTTTAGTTACTCTCTCTCAGTCGCAGTATAGCAATCTGTTAGGACTTACGCAGTGAAACGTAAAACCAAAGTTTGAAACTATGGGGAACTCTTAGGGAACTCCAAGAAACAAATTAGCCAATTTACAAATCCCTAAGAACTACAATAGTTGGGTTTCCCTTGCTCCCCTGGCTCCCCAGAATCAGGTCTATACTCCTACAGGAGTTGCCTTCAGGGCAAAAATCTTTCTAATCACCTCTTCTACTACCTTATCGGGTGTTGAAGCTCCCGAAGTAATACCGATGACAATTTTACCTGATGGAAGCCAATTTTCTTGCACTACCAAATCTTCATGCAAAGGCTTATGTTCCACCTGGTTTTTGTCATTAATGCGCTCAACACTATCTATGTGATAGGAAGGAATACTATGCTCAATGGCAATTTCTTGCAGGTGGGTTGTGTTAGAAGAATTAAAGCCACCGATAACCACCATTAGGTCTAATTTCTCCTCTACTAGCTCCAACATGGCATCCTGTCGTTCCTGGGTAGCATCGCAGATGGTGTTGAAACTGTGGAAGCGTTCATTGAGTTGGGTTGGTCCGTACTTTTTCAGCATAGTACGCTCAAATAACTTGCCGATGTGCTCAGTTTCGCTTTTGAGCATGGTAGTTTGATTGGCGATGCCAACCCGTTCTAAATCTTGCTCAGGGTCAAAGTCTATTGAATGAGCATCTTTAAACTTCGCCATGAATTCATCGCGAGAGCCACCATTGAGGATGTAATTGGCTACGTACTCCGCCTCTTTGAGATTCAGTACCACTAAGTATTTTCCGGCAAAAGAGCTGGTTGCAACTGTTTCCTCGTGCTTGTACTTGCCGTGAATGATAGAAGTGTAATCTTTTTTCTTATGCTTCTCAACTGTATTCCAAACCTTAGCTACCCAGGGACAAGTCGTATCGACAATCTTACAGTTTTTGTCATTGAGCAACTGCATTTCCTGCACACTGGCACCAAAAGCTGGCAAAATCACCACATCCCCGGAGCCAACCACAGAAAAGTCTTTCTTGTCTTGCTCGACGGTAATAAACCCCACTTCCATCTCTCGCAAACGCTTATTAACGGAGGGATTATGGATAATTTCATTAGTAATCCAGATGCGTTCTGTCGGGAAATGTTGGCGGGTTTCATAGGCCATAGCCACAGCTCGCTCAACTCCCCAGCAAAAGCCAAATGCCTCTGCTAACCGGATAGTCACATCTCCTTGGGTTAAGCAATAGTTATTATCACGAATTTCTTGAATTAGACTACTTTGATATTCTGACTTTAGTTGGGAAGCGACTTCATTTTCGTGACCAAATCCCCGACGGTGGTAGTTCTCTGAACTTTGAAGTGAGCGTTTGAAGGCTTTTGTATCCATGCCACAGGTTTCCCAAATAACTGTAATTGAATCTTATGACTAACTCGATCTTAGGATGCCAACGCACCTTGACCATGCTGCTAAGGAAACTGTTAGTGAATTGAAAATTGAAAATAGTTAACGTTAGAGGGAACAGGTAATAGGCACTCTTGCAATAGAAATCCCATTCATTGTCCGTTACCTCCTTGTCTCCCATCTCCCCCATCTCCCCTATCTCCCCCATCTCCCTCATCTCCTTACTACCTACTCCCCCATCTCCCTACTACCTACTCCCTACTCCACCATTGAGCAAGACTTGACCAAGAACTTGCAGAGCATTGCTCCAGACTACGTAACCTTGCTCGGATAAGTGCAAGCCATCAGTACTCAGTTCAGCTCTGAGGTCGCCTTCGGTATTGGCAAAGAGGGGGTAGAGATCGAGAAAAATTACTCCTTCCTTGAGAGCCATTTCCTGAGAACGCTGGTTCAAATATTGAATGCGACTGTTGGGAATAGACATTAGAAGTTCTCGTCCTTCCCAAGTTACCGAGCCTGCTGAGTGAGGCAATATAGATTGTAGGACAATCTCTGCTTGAGGATAGTTTTGACGTAAGTTACGAACAATCAACCTTTGGTTGGCCAGAATCGTCTCATTCCTAGCCCCTCCAATCAAGTCATTAATGCCAATCATGACAAAAATGACTTTGGGCTTAGTTCTGTCTAACAGATACAAGCGTTTGAGCAAACCAGCAGAGGTTTCACCAGAAATGCCCTGGTTAAGCCAGGTTTGCCCCTGAGGCAGCATTTCCTGTGGAAACCAGAGACTGAGGGAATCGCCAATTAGTACAGTTAAATTTTCCGGCTTTTGCGAAGCGATCGCCTCTGCTTCCCTTCTGAGCAAGTTTAGCCACTGCCGATAACTAAGCTGGTGGCGTGGTCCAAGATCAGACCAAAGGTTTGGCATGGGAGATATACCGACAGTTGCTGGAGGATAGCTGACGGAGGGGGGCAGTGAATAGTGGTGCTGACCTGCTGGTAACACCCAGGCAAGCACTAGTACCAATAAACCATTGGTAGCGAGAGATACAAAAGCCCAACCAGGATGACTCTTCAAGTGGTATGGAGACAGAATTAGCTTCAACTCTTTTCTACCAAAAAAATAACCGCCTTACGCCTAGACAAATAAAGTCTAAGTTTTGGGCGGACTGGCTTGGCTCAAGGTGCCGTTGGGCGAAGGAATTAGGGAAGAAGAAAATTATTAGGGAGAACTAAAAATCTCTCTTCTCCCATATTTATCAAGTTTGTTCGCCCCTAGGAACGATGAGCCATATCATTAGGATCACCGCTAAAACCCATACCAGCGCTACCCATCATGCCACTGATGCTTGCTTCTTTGACGAAACCACTGTAGGCTTCCATGCCGTGTTCGCTAATATCTAAGCCTTCTAGTTCCTCCTCTGGAGTGACTCGCATACCGAAGATAGCTTTAATAACCATCCAAAAGACAGCACTAACGATGGCAGTGAAAGCTCCAATGGCAAGAATGCCGATAATTTGGTCAATTACTGGTTCAAAACCACCGCCGTAAAATAACCCGGCTAGAGCATCATCTCCGGCAATGGGATTGTTAGGATCTGCGAGCAAACCGACGGCGAGAGTTCCCCAGATACCATTAACTAAGTGAACCGAAATTGCCCCAACTGGATCGTCTATCTTGAGACTATCAAAAAAGGCGACAGCAAAGACAACTAAAACTCCGGCAATGGCACCAATAATCACAGAACCGAGATAAGATGCCACATTACAACCAGCTGTAATTGCTACTAAGCCAGCCAGAATTCCATTGATAATCATAGAAAGGTCTGGCTTACCATCTTTTATCCAAGAGGTTAAAGTTGCTGTAATGGCACCGGCCGCGGCTGCAAGGTTAGTTGTTACTGCAATATAGGGAACAGCTGCATCGGCGGCTAACTGTGAACCAGGGTTGAAACCAAACCAGCCAATCCAAAGAATCAAGCAACCCAAGGTGGCAAGACTCATGTTGTGACCAGGGAGGGCACAGGGTTGACCGTTTTCGTCATATTTACCAAGGCGCGGTCCAAGAATGGCAGCGCCCATCAAAGCGGCCCAGCCGCCAACTGAGTGTACTACTGTTGAACCGGCAAAATCGGCAAAGCCTAGCTCCCCTAACCAACCACCGCCCCAAACCCAGTGACCAGTGATCGGATAAGCAATTCCCGTCAGTAAGAGGCTAAAAACTAGAAAGTCAATAAATTTAATCCGTTCTGCAACTGCTCCTGAGACAATGGTTGCTGCAGTCCCCGCGAAAGCTGCTTGGAAGAGGAAAAATACCGATATTGGCAAACCTTCGGGAAAAGGATCTAGCCCATAAGTACTAGCTTCTCCACTTAGGAAAAAGCCACCCAAGCCAATAAAAGGATTACCTTGACCAAACATGAAAGAAAAGCCAAGAAACCAAAAGGCCATAGTGGCAAGGGCAAAGACTATGAGGTTTTTCGAGAGGATATTAACAGCATTTTTCTGACGGCAAAATCCGGTTTCTAACATGCCGAATCCGGCATTCATGAAGATAACCAAGATTGCTGCTACTAAAACCCAAATGGCATTGAGAGTACCCTGTAGTTCAGCTATCGCCTCACCACCTGCTCCCGCCGACTGGGCTGCTGCTGCCTCATGCCAGACAATGACAATGATCGCGGCTAGAGGAACACAGGCTATCCAGTAGGGGAAAAACGCTTGGGCAATGGGCTTGAATGGTCTTAAGAACCTAGCGTCCCAAATAGATGGGGAATACCTCTTGGCAGAAAAATGTCTACTTTCTGAGAAGTATTTCCCTTGTTTGAAAGTCTGATTAAATCTTCGTCTAGACATCGCAACTGGACTTTCCTGTATTTTTTGTCAAAAGATCCCAACTTGCTAGCCAACCAGCTATCAATTGAGTGATTCAATTTTGGAGAACACACCTGATTTGAGAAACTTAACCTGATGTAATTTCTTGCCAATCCGGTAGACTCTACTACCGCTACTAGATAGCTGACTGCTCAAAGCAGATTAAAGCTTTTTCAGCTTATAGCAGAACTGTTATACGTAGTAGTACAGAACCTTACAAATAACGAGGAAGATAGTCAAGACACACCGAAATCCTTTTTAGGAAAAATTAAAAGATTCAGCTATCTTTAACGCACACAGCCAATTTCACGTGGTGAATTAGTTATGTTAACTGTCATTTCTTCAGGCTATCTGTATCAAAATATACTTTTTTCTTGCTGCCTGACCTACCTCCCCTCAAAATCATCTAAATAAAAATTGATTTCAGACCATATTAAGTAACTAAGCCCAGATATTACAATCAAAGGCATTTGGCTCTTACAAATACCTAAATTGGCTCTTACAAATATGCCTCGCTTGATGTTATTGCCCCACTTTCTACTCCACAGGACACTGAGGGAGCCTGTACATATAACCACACTAAGGTGATTGTGTCAAGTTTCGTAACGTAAGAACCATCAATTGCTCAGAATTTGCTCTGCTAGGTCATGTTTAAAAGGTATTGTTGGTAGCCCAACTCGTCTAACTTTGCTTGCTTGTTAATAACGGATTGGCTTAAACTTTGGCGATAGAGCTGGACTTGTTCCAATAATTCTGGCAGGTAAGAAGCTAAAATCTGCACAGCCAACAGACCAGCATTTTTAGCGTTACCGATCGCCACTGCCGCAACAGGGATTCCCCCTGGCATTTGCACTATGGAGTAGAGAGAATCGACACCTTGTAAATACCGAGTGGAAACAGGTACTCCAATTACAGGCAAAGGGGTCAAAGCTGCTACCATACCCGGTAGATGGGCTGCGCCACCAGCACCAGCAATAATGACCTTCAGCCCTCGCTGGTGGGCAGACTGGGCATACTGTACCATTCGTTCAGGAGTGCGGTGAGCAGAGACAATTGCCACTTCGTAGGGAATAGCAAATTCTTCACAAATGGTAATTGCCGCCTGCATTGTTGGCAGATCCGAATCACTGCCCATAATAATACCAATCAATGGTTTTGCCTCACTCATCAGTTACTTGTCCCTTGGTTATTCTTTTAACAAGGACAAAGTATACAAGGACTCATGACTCCCAACCTGGAGATTATCAACGCCCAAGTGCCTGGTTATCAAGGTTTGCAGCAGCTCAAAATTGATGAGCAGGGCAAAATTAAAGCAATTGTACCCGTGACTAAGGCAAATCAAGTTTCGCCCTCCATTGATGTGGCAGGCGATTGGTTGTCGCTTGGTGGGGTGGATTTGCAAATTAATGGAGGACTAGGACTAGCCTTTACTGACGTAAACAAGCAACATATTCCACAGATAGAAAAGATTTGCCAGTTTCTTTGGCATCAGGGAATCGATGCTTTTTTACCGACTCTAGTTACTACCTCCGTAGAGAAAACCTCGCTGTCCCTTTCCGTCTTGGCTGATTTTATGGCATCTCAGGATCACAATCAGGCAAGGGCGATGATTGAGGGAGTTCATCTAGAAGGACCATTTCTCAATCCAGACAAGCGTGGAGCTCATCCTACAGAGTATTTGTTACCCCTGGAGATTGAGAACGTGAAAAGAGTTTTGGGGGACTATGCAGACATTGTTAAGGTAATTACCCTAGCACCAGAATTAGATTCAACGGGTGAGGTTATTCCTTATCTACGTTCTCTTGATATTACCGTTAGTCTTGGTCATTCCTTGGCAACTTCTGCTCAAGCAGAACAAGCTTTTGAGATGGGAGCATCTCTAGTTACTCATGCTTTTAATGCCATGCCAGGATTACACCATAGAGAACCAGGATTATTGGGAGCCGCCCTTGCTCATCCCCATGTTTATTGTGGCATGATTGCCGATGGTCAACATGTCTGTCCGATGATGCTACAGTTGCTACTTCGGGCTGGTTGTTACGAAAAGGGACTTTTTCTGGTTAGCGACGCTTTGGCACCAATTGGATTACCCGATGGAGTCTATCCTTGGGACAAACGTCAAATCGAAGTAAAAAACGGCACCGCATGGCTAGCGGATGGTACATTGTCTGGGACAACCCTACCTTTGCTGGTAGCAGTTGAGAATTTAGTACAGTGGGGTATTTGTGGAATCGGGAGTGCCATTGCCATGGCGACAAAAGTACCGAGAGAGGTGATTGGTTTGCCAGCAATGGAAGTTGGACAACCAGCTAAGTTTTTACGCTGGCATCCTGATCACGCGAGAAACAAATTAACCTGGGAACGTTTTTCTTTAGATTGCAAATCTTAAAATTACCATCCCTACAACACCTGCTAAAGTAATTAACCATCCCCAATCCTTACCCAAATTCCCCCTATGAACGTAGTTGATGATAAAGCCCTTGTTAAGGAATACTTCAATGCCACAGGTTTTGACCGTTGGCGGCGAATTTACGGCGACGGCGAGGTAAACAAAGTCCAGCGAGATATCCGCAACGGACATCAACAAACAGTTGATAGTGTACTCAGCTGGTTAAGGAGGGACGATAATTTAGTCGGCTTATCTGTTTGTGACGCTGGTTGTGGTGTCGGTAGCCTCAGCATTCCCCTTGCTGAAGCTGGTGCAAAGGTATTTGCTAGTGATATCTCTGAGAAAATGGTGGGTGAAGCTAGTCAAAGAGCAAAAGAGATTTTGGGCAATACTGATAATTTGACTTTTGCTGTACAAGATTTGGAACACTTGGATGGCAAGTACCATACTGTTATTTGTTTAGATGTACTAATTCACTATCCCCAAGAAGAAGCGGCCAAAATGATTACTCATCTGGCAAGTATGGCAGAGTCTCGTCTAATTATCAGTTTTGCACCTAAAACTTTTGTACTTACCATCCTCAAGAAAATCGGTGAGTTCTTTCCAGGACCTAGTAAAACCACTCGTGCTTACCAGCACAAAGAAGCAGAGATAATCAGTATCTTGGAAAGCAATGGTTTTTCAATTAACCGCTTTGGCATGACTAGCACTCGCTTTTATTATTCTTCTGTTTTGGAAGCAGTCCGTAAATCGCAGTAGAATTCCAGCCCGATTAACGTAGTCAGCTACAACTTTTTATGACGCTGATTAAAAAACTATCTGCGAGTATGCTAATAACCTTTGGCTTGTTTTGCTTACTCGTTCCTGCTGTAGTTGCAACTAGACAGGAAGCCACTAAGCAGGATCAAGTTGATGCTGTAGGCGCTTTTTTCCTTGGTTTTCCTGCTGTTGCTTGGGGTGGATGGTTAGCATGGGGCTTGCATCATCAAGCTCAACAAAAAGTGAGAGAGCGTCTCCATGCAGCATTTTATCGCTTACTTACAGAAGGAAAAGGACAAATTACAGTAATGCGGTTTGCCATGGAGGCAAATTTACCAGTAGCAGTTGCCAAAAAATATTTGGATGAAAAGGCTACAGAATTTGATGCCACTTTTGATGTTAGTGAAGAAGGTAGCATTTTATATAACTTTCTTCTGTAGGAGATCAGAGCCAATTAATGAGTAGAATTTTCATGTTTTTTGCAGCTGTGCTAGGGGGACTGTCAGTTGCGGCTGGTGCCTTCGGTTCCCACGCTCTCAAAGCAAAACTGACTCAGCATGCTCTAGAAATCTTTCAAACTGGTGCACGTTATGAAATGTACCATGCCCTAGCCCTGCTATTGGTGGCGTTATTACTCAGTCGTACCGAGACTGCACAAACACCTTTGATCGTGGCTGGCTGTGCCTTTTTGGTGGGCATCGCGCTTTTTTCTGGTAGTCTTTATGCCTTAAGTTTAACTGGAATTAAATGGCTAGGAGCCGTTGCGCCCTTGGGTGGACTAGCATTATTTGTCGGCTGGGGATGTCTAGCGATCGCCGCATGGAATTTCAATTAACTATCACGGTTAGACTTAGTGTCTCTTGGTAAGACTTGGGGAAGTTGCTCAGTAGAGATATCTCTTTGCCTGAGCAGTTTCTCACTAACTTGAAGGATACTTTCGGGAGAGGAAGACTTTCTCTCTTGCAGAAGTTTAATTTCCCTCTCACAGAGGTATCTTCCTTCTTCAAAAAATTGCTCGGCACTAGTCTGGTTCAAAACGCCATTCAGCATTTGACCAACTTCAGGTCTATTAAAATTTTGCCCCAACAACTGTTGATTAGCTGTTTGAGCCTGAGCTGCACCAGTTAGTTCACTACCTAAGAAAATAACTGGGGTAGCTATACTTATGGCTATAGCCAGACGAGCGTATATATTATTGTTATCGATTAGTTTCATCTTTTTGCCCTCCCAGGAAAACTGAGATGGCTCTACTAACCCTATTTTAGGATTAGGATAATTTGTTTATTAAATCATGTAATTAAAAGTAGTAATTTCACAATTACCGACATCATCAGGCGCTGAAGGCTGCCAATTCAAAAAATTGATTTTTAGGAACTTCAAAGCGAATTGGGTTCAAATCCCAATCTTTAAAATCTGGAGCAAGTCGAATCAACTTTTGTAGAATTTCACTATTGATCCAGATAATCAGGGGAAACGGAAACTGTTTGCGGAACTCATCCCTTACCAGGTTAGTGGCACTTATAACGTGATCTATTTCAACAACTGCTTCTAAGCCATAAACCATCAAGGCTTGGGGCATTGAGACTTCAACCACTCGCAATATGGTTGTAAAGAGTGTATTGCTTGAACTAGGAACAATCAGTTCTTGGATGGGAATCGAAGATACTTCTTGCAAGTGATGTATCAAAACCTGCCTTCGGCTGGGGCAGTTACAAGATACTAAAATTAAGGAAAACTGACCCTGAGATAGAGAAATTGCTCGGACAAGCCTGAATATTGCTCGCTCGTCCTTATTGGCAAGCAATTCTTTTGAGAAATGGTGGTTAGCCATAAAAAGACTATGTTATACCCTTTTAGCTTAATCTTTGTATTAAGAAATTGTTAAAGCTTCCCCTAAGAGGGTGATTTTCTGGAATTAGTTAATTTAGCAACGCAATTATCCTTCTGTAAAAATCTAATAAAACTTATTTTTTTGAAACAAAAATTAATATTACTTGGGTGTTACTTCCCCTCAGAAAACTTTGGCATTATGGTAATCTTGTCTTTCTCTAGGTTTTTTCAGATGAACCTTGCCATAATGAGCCAAAGTTCAGACATCACAACTTTCTAGCAAAATAGGTTAACTCAACAGCAATCTTTAACAGTGAACCAAGTTATTGCTGATTAGTTTTTTTCAAGGTGCTTGTGTCATAAATCTACCAAGATAAAATGAAACAGTTTCTCAAAACTTTAATAGTTAGCTTGACAAGTCGATTAGCTTACTGTGATCGCTTTGTTGGACATCCGGTTGGGTTGATGATCCTGTTCGTTATGGGTTTGCTGATTGGACTTTGGCAACCAATTGCTGCTAATGCCCAAACTCCCTTTAAAGATGTTCAGGGACATTGGGCAGAACCTTGCATTGAACAGTTGGCAAGAGAGGAAATTATTAAAGGTTATCCAGACGGCAGCTTTAAGCCAGATGCACCAGTAACCAGAGCTGAATTTGCCACAATGCTGGGAAAAGCCTTTCCCAATGCAGCAAAGCTTCGCAGCAGCAGAAAGTTTGTTGATGTTCCTAATAATTACTGGGCTAATGAGACGATTAACCAGGCGTATCAAACGGAATTTCTCAGCGGCTATCCTGGTGGAATTTTTCGACCAGCACAAAATATTCCTCGTGTGCAGGCATTAGTGTCTTTAGCAAGCGGGTTAAAATTACAACCAATGCAGACCCCCTCCCAGATTCTCAATGGTGCCTTTACCGATGCTAAAGATGTCCCTGAGTATGCTCATCAAGCTATCACAGCAGCTATAGAGAATCAGCTAGTGGTCAATTATCCTCAAGCTGATCAATTTAAACCTAATCAGCAGGCGAGTCGAGCTGAGGTGTCAGCTTTTTTGTGTCAAGCAACTCAAACTACTGGATTGGTAGCCTCTCGCTATATACCCAAAGTGGGGACGCAAAGCGATAATTTAACGACTGAGTTAAGGGGGGTATGGCTAACCAATATTGACAGTGATGTCTTGTTTTCAGCAAACAAAACCAGCAACGCTCTGCAGCGTCTTAAAGAGCTAAATTTTAATACAGTTTACCCCACAGTCTGGAATTGGGGCTACACACTCTATCCCAGTCGCGTTGCTCAAAATGTAATTGGTATTTCCCTTGATCCCGAACCAGGACTAAAGGGAAGAGATGTTCTACAAGAAATTGTCCAGCAAGGACACGAAAAAGATCTCAGAGTGATCCCCTGGTTTGAATTTGGCTTCATGGCACCTGCTGACTCTCAATTAGCTAAACGTCACTCAGATTGGCTTAGCCAAAATCAACAGGGTGAAACGGTTTGGCTCGAAGGTATCCATGAGCGTGTTTGGCTCAATCCAATTCGTCCGGATGTGCAAAAATTTATTGCAGATTTAGTGGTTGAAATTGTTAGCAAATATGACATTGATGGTATTCAACTAGATGACCACTTTGGCTTACCTTCTGAGTTTGGTTACGATCCCTTTACGATAGAGTTATATAAACAAGAACACCAGGGCAAGTCTCCCCCCACTGATAAGCAAGATGCTGAGTGGGTAAGTTGGCGAGCTGGCAAAATCACTGATTTCTTTAAGCAGTTATTTCGAGTTATCAAAGAGCGCAAGCCGAATCTAATTATTTCCGTATCTCCTAACCCGCAGCGTTTTTCTTACAATTTCTTTTTAGCCGACTGGGAAAGATGGGAAAGAATCGGCTTGGTCGAAGAATTAATTGTACAGATTTATCGAGATAACTTCAGTACCTTTCTCTCTGAATTAGAGCAACCAGAAGTACAGTTAGCCAGTAGTCATATCCCTGTTGGTATAGGTATTTTGACAGGGTTAAAGAACCGATCAGTTCCCTTCCAACAAATCCAGAGACAAGTTGAGGCTGTGCGACGGCGTGGGTTTGCTGGTATCTCTTTCTTCTTTTATGAAACTTTGTGGAATCTTGGAGCAGAACCTTCTTCGACTCGTCAGAATGCTTTTTCTGCACTTTTCCCCAAGCCGGTAGAACCACCAACTATCTCTGCAAATTAGTAACTTTCTATTTAATTAACAAGGGAGATTTTGCTTGAGTTTGTTCTCTCTGCTGACTCGGTGAGAATGTACTGTTATCTAACTTGAGTAAAGTACCAGAGGCATTTGTGCGATATAACCAGCGTTTTTGACCATTAGCAATGGTTACCTGCCAGCCAGGAACTAGCGTCTGAGTACAAGAAGCTTCAGTTTCCCCTAATTCCAAGCAACTATTTGACCAAGTACGTTGTCTAGCATCAACAATATACAGATCAGAAATAGGCAATCCTGACTGTTGAGAAGCATCTTGTAGGACAGCATCACTAACAGGGGCCAAGGGAGTAGCTCTAGTTTGAACAGACTGATAACTCTGTGTTGTTCTTATATTTGATGCTGAGGTTGGGTTGAAGCCAAAATACAAAATACCTGTAAAAGCTAGGGCCTGGAGAACCAAACTAGGTTGGAGATTTCTCTTCTCGACCTTATTTTCTGGTGTATAAATTGTTTCATTAACGTTTTCCATCACAAACCTCACAAGTGGGTGCTTAAATCTGAGAACGTACCAACTGGTAGATCACAGCACCCCATACCGAGTTGCTTTGGTAAGATTGCGATCCCTTCTTCGGAGTTGCCAAACTTCTACTGCGTTTGCAGAAAGTTTCGACTCGGATTGCATTTATTGAGCATATCTGTATTATGCGAGTTCAAAGATCTTCCCCAAAGAGGAAAAACTTTTCCCATAGAGGTATTGCACCTATCGAACTCCTAAGGGGGGCTGACTGCAAGCGTAATGAATGTCTCACCGCGACTCAGGAAAGTTGCACTTAGGCAATCGGTTCTGAAACCGATCCTTCTTTACGAAAAGTTGCCTTCAAACCCTTTGCTCTACCAAGTTGCTACCTTACTAAGCTTATCATGTCAACGTTTACGCAACTAATCAACCTTAAGAATTCTGAATCTTTTGTAGGATATCTTTGGTTTTTCGAGGTGAGATGTGAGGCAATTAATTTCTCTTCCCCTTTCTTTTTGGCTGTTTCTTCCCCACACCCCATACCCCGTACTCATTGCTCCAAAGGGGAATGGTCATCAACCACCAATTCCCAGCTGTCCGGCTAAACCAGGGGATAAGGGTATGAGTGTTGCTACCATTAAAAACAGTGCCAAAAGAGCTAAAATCGCTCTCGTATCGTCTGGTTCACTAATTTCGTTGAGGTTGGGACGTTCTAAACTACGTTGCAAAAAGAGAATTACGATTGCCCAGTACAAAATGAGCGGATTAGCTGGATTGAGTAGAGCAACAATTCCCAGAACAACTACAGTCGCAATGGTAGTGCGCCGAGCAATTTTGCGTCCATAAATTGCCTGCACAATTCGCCCCCCATCTAGTTGTCCTGCTGGCATTAAATTTAGAGCTGTCACCACCAGACCTAGCCAACCGACAATAGTCAGTGGATGAACATCAACTAGATTTTCTTGCAGGGAAGCACCCAAGAAAACCCTTGCCAGAGTTCCCACTAAAACAGAACCTTGGAAAAATTGAGCAGGCACCTGAAAAGTACTACCTTGGTGGGAAAGTAGCAGTCCGACAATCAAGATGATTAAAGAAATAATGCCGCCAAAGGCAGGTCCTGCTAGGGAAATATCAAACAAGGCTGTCCGGTTGGGTAGCAAAGATTCAAAGCGGGTAATCGCACCGAAAGAGCCAATTTGCCAGTTGGGGATGAAAAAAGGGAAACTTATACGCACTTGGTAAAACCGCGCTTTCCACCAGTGACCAAGCTCATGAGCAGCTAGCACAGTCCAAATCCCCGCAGTAATAGGCAGCACTTCCCCCAGTCTCTCCGGAGCTTCAAAAAAGTCAAAATTCAACAAGAGTCCAGCCGCTTCTAAACTGGTGGCAAAGCTGGCTACTAGCAAAACAAACGCCAGGATTTTTTGGGCTGTACTACTTGGCTGGGGATCATTGCTGCTAGGGAGGACGATCACAACAGGTCTTTCTTCAGGACCTTCTACGAGAAATAGCCGGTAGCGATCAGCGCACCGCTCTTGCAAACTAGCACTCAAACGAGAATGTACTTTCTCTGGCTCTTGTGAGCGCAGATTGCCTTTAAAAATAACTCCTTCTTGATAGGGAATTGTTTCTGTGGCAAAGAAGGTATCGATGCCAAAAATTCCCTGAATGCTTTTGAGGTCTTGATCAGGAATGGGAGTTACCTCTGTTCTGGCTGGACTCGTACCACTTGCTGTCAAATTCTCAGTCGTTTTTGTGTCCTGCTCATTGGAGTTTTGGGGATCAGCCGATTGTCCTTGTTCATTGAGCCGCTGCGTGGCACGTTCTTGCCAAACCGCGTCCTGACCAGCATCACGTAAGCGTTTACCCAGGAAAATGTACAACAGAGTTGAGGCGACTAACAGGAATAAGACACCGACAATGTTCAGGTAAATCCCAGCAGCAAATAAGCCGAAAAATAAAAGCCAGGGAGCAGTCAGTACGACTGACTGCAACCAGGCGAGAATACCTGGTTTACCATAAGGTTGGGCACGTTTGAAGCCCCACACCAGTGTGCCAATGGCTACCAAGATGATTAAAAAAGTTGCAGTAGTCTCTGATCCAATAAACATTTTTTAGCCGTTAGTCGTTAGTTATCCTTGGTGAGAAAAGCGTAGGGATAGGAGGGAAAGATTTTATACTAAGACAATTCTCCCCTTTACTACTTGTAACTCTTCTGGGGGAATTGCCCTTACTTAAAGTTGCCTAAAGTGTATGAGAGGGAGTTATAAGTATTGCTATTCTTCCCGATGACAATTTCTGACAGCAGCTCTGAGATTACCTTGGTTCTCAGCAAGCAGGCTCTCGCCTTCCTCTTTGTCTAAGCCTGTCCAATGCATTAGTAGAGCTAGTTTGACTTGGCGCTCGCTGCGTCCTAGTAACTCCTCTGCTTCTAACCGACTCAGGCTAGTAAGGTCTTGCAAAATTCGCAAAGCTCTGTCGAGCAGTTTTTGGTTAGTTACAGCAACATCTACCATGCGATTGCCATAGACCTTGCCTAGTTGTACCATCACGCCTGTCGAAATAATATTCAATGCCATTTTTGTAACAGTACCAGCTTTCAGGCGTGTAGAACCAGCTAGCACTTCTGGTCCTACGAGCAAACGGATATCAATATCAGTATCTACATTTACCTGCTCTAAAGGCACACAAGCAATTAACATAGTTGTTGCTCCCCTCTGCCTTGCTGCTTGGAGTGCTCCATGAACAAAGGGTGTCGTACCACCGGCACTAATGCCAATCACAACATCTAGATTAGTGACATGGCGTAGGGCGATCGCTTCTACTCCGTCCTCAAGTTTATCTTCCAAATTTTCGGAACTACGTACTAAGGCTCCGGCACCTCCAGCAATAATGCCCTGTACCATCTCTGGTGCTGTACAAAAGGTGGGAGGACACTCTGCCGCATCAAGCACTCCTAAACGCCCACTAGTCCCAGCACCAACATAAAAAAGCCGTCCACCGTTAGCCAGAGCCTTAGCTGCTTGGTCAATTGCCTCTGCTAGCTGAGTTTTGGCTGTTGCGATCGCAGAAAGGGTTTTGGCATCCTCACTATTGAACAGCTCGACTAACTCTAAGGACGTCATTTGATCGAGGTTATCACTATTAGGGTTAACCTGCTCAGTTAGTAGATGACCACGCCCCTGTAAATTGTTCATGAGACTCCTCTAATTGCTCACACCCCGACTCTCTACTATGGTCAAGAGCGAGGATTACTTGTAACTCCGGGCTTTTACAATAACTTCTCTAGCTGAGAGCGAATGCTGTCTAAATCGGAAACTTCGGCTTCCTCTGCTTGGTCAGCATCTGCTTGCCAGTCAGTTTTCTCAACATTTTTTTCTGGAGGTGTTGCTAGCATTCCCGGTTCAATCACTGTTGATTCATAACCAGCATTACGACAAAACTCCTCAATTTCTTCCGTATCTATCTCTTCGACAGTGCCTGTTGGAAAATCCTGGGCTTCCAACATTAACGCAAAGCGGGTTGCATCATCCTCTTGCTCAAACATCAGTACGAAGTCGCGATCGCCAACTTTGAGGGAGTGAATTCCTTCGTTTTCTGTTCCGACATTAAATAAGATTACAAATACTCGCTTTGGTGCAGCCATAATTTTTTGTCAACTTCCCCGTTGATTGCTATCGACAGTCTTGTCTTTATCTAGAATATCTGACACCTGTCAGCTCTAAGTTTAGCTGTTCCGGTGAGAAGCCCCGCCCCATAATCTCTTTTAGCAAAGCGGACGCAGCGCAGCGAGTATTTAGCGACGGGAGCTGTCACCTAAGAAGGTGAATTCCCACTTTTATTAGCCGCTTGTTCGTGTAGTGTGTTTAATTGCTGCTGAAGAAAGTTACCCCATTCTACAGCTAGGGGAATTTCCGTAAAAGGCACTTGGGTAGAATCTTTTGGTTCTGGGAAAACGAATTTTAAGGCAATAGCACGACCCCTAGAAGGTGGTTTTTCTAAGTCAGCTGTTTGGTTGTCTACCAGCAAACAGATTGACTGAACTTCTTTCAGGGAAAAACTTTCTAGGCTGTTTGGACCAGAACGCGTCGGCTTTCCCCAAGTCAAGTCCGTGTTTTTTTGACCTAATACCGCATAAATGTCGTATTTTGCCCGCTCAAATTGCTCTGCCCACCGACGATAGGCTTCAACTTTTTGGTATTCATTCCAACCTGACCAAGCCAGCCAGATAAAAATTGCCAAGAGTGGCAACCACAGTAAACCTCGTTCCATCACGACCTAAACCTCGTTAGAATCTATTCACCTCGCATCAAGGAAGAAAGAGACTGACGCTTACGCAAATCCATCATTTCTGCCAAACTTGCTTCCTGAGAATCTAGGGGATGAATCTCTTGGGGAGGTAAGACAGTAATCTCTGCTACTGGGTTGGTGTTTCTTGGCTCCTGGTAATCTTGAACCTGAGATATTGTTTTGTCCTGCGACACTGGCCCCTGGCGTTTGATAACTTTACGGCGACGTTTAGGCGGGGAATGAGAATGCTGTTTTCTACGGACAGGGATAGCAGCAGGAAAATCTCTGGTAGAGGGAGGACTTTTTGTTGATTGTTTCAGAGCTTGGGTAACCAAAAGGGAACCTGCCCCACAGCCTAAGGCAAGAAAACCAACTAAGGATACTATTGGCAAATCCTCTTCTTTTGTCTTTTCTTCCTTAAATTCTGGAACCGCCGTTAGAGAAGATCTTTGCTGAGGTTTTTCTGTCTCAATTGAACCGGGGTTCAGTAGACCTACAGTTGCTACACTGCTGACTAACACTAGCGCAACCCAAAGACACCCCCAAAAGGCAAGGGGATGAGCATATATCAGCTGCTTTAGAGGCTGTAGGCGATTTTGCTGTTCAGGAAATTTATTAGATGATGAATTAAGCATCGAGGCCGTTAACGGTCAGACTACACACCAAAAACGCGTTCAAACGCGCCTGCACAGGGTATCAACCCTCAGCCTTATGAGATTGTAGCATGGTATCATGATTTGCTTTGAGTTTAGACTAATTTTAGCGATTTCAAAGATTTTGTTTTTTGGTAAAGACTTAGAAAATGTTGATTACCAAACCTCAATGTTAATCTTGTGCGATCGCGCATTGCCCATCAGGCGATTAATTCTCAATCTCTCATCCTTGTCGAAGATGCGCTACAGTAACATCGCAAACAGTAAATTGGAAGGTAACACAGGATAATGGGGGTAGAGCTGACACCCACAATCGGTATAGGTAATGGCAGGCAAGATAACCATATTACACCAACACTAACCCACTCCGAGTCAGTAGCACCAGCACTAGAAACCTGGACAATTGAGGATAGTGAGAAGCTCTATCGGATTCAAGGATGGGGGGAACCTTACTTTTCGATTAATGCCGCTGGTCATGTCACAGTATCTCCCAAAGGAGAGCGCGGTGGCTCTCTCGACTTATGGGAATTGGTACAAGCTCTCAAGCAGCGTAACCTGGAATTGCCACTTTTAATTCACTTCTCCGATATTCTGGCAGACCGCATTGAAAGGTTAGATGCCTGTTTTGCCAAAGCCATTGCCCGCTATAAATATCCTGGCATCTACCAAGGGGTTTTCCCGATTAAATGCAACCAGCATCGGCATTTAGTTGAAGACTTAGTGAAATTTGGCGAGCCCTTTCAATTCGGCCTAGAAGCAGGTTCTAAACCTGAATTAATGATTGCTCTGGCAACTTTGAAAACGCCCAATTCCTTACTGATTTGTAATGGCTACAAAGACCTGGAGTACATCGAAACCGCTTTATTAGCAACGCGCCTAGGACAGAAACCGATAATTGTCATAGAGCAGCTAGAAGAAGTGAAATTGGTGATTGAAGCAGCCCAAACTCTGGCCATCGAACCTGTGCTGGGTGTGCGTGCCAAGCTAAGTACAAAAGGTATGGGTCGTTGGGGCGGTTCAACAGGCGACCGCGCTAAATTTGGTTTAACTATTTCTGAGATACTTGAGTGTGTTGATCAGCTTAGGGACGCTGGCATGCTTAATTGCCTACAACTGTTGCACTTCCACGTTGGTTCCCAAATTTCCTCTATCGGTGTGATTAAAGAGGCAATCCGAGAAGCTAGTCAGATTTATGTTGAGTTGACGGCTCTCGGATGCAGCATGCGGTATCTCGATGTTGGTGGTGGCTTAGCTGTTGATTACGATGGCTCTAAAACTAACTTTCCTGCCTCGAAAAACTACAACATGCAAAATTATGCTAATGACATTGTTGCCGAGGTAAAGGAAGCCTGTGAAGCACGCCAGCTACCAGTGCCAATACTGATCAGTGAAAGTGGTAGGTCAATTATTTCCTATCAATCCGTTCTTGTCTTTGATGTTTTGGGTACTAGCGATGTTCCTTCAGAAGTTCCTGTACCTGCTCACGAAAAAGAGCATTTAATTATTCGTAACCTTTGGGAAACCTACCGAAATCTCAAAGCAGAGAATTATCAAGAAGCCTACCACGATGCCATCCAGTTCAATGAAGAAGCAAAGAGCCTGTTTAGTTTTGGTTATCTGAGTTTAACTGAACGAGCTAGAGCGGAACAGCTTTATTGGGCATGCTTTCAGAAGATTCTTGATATTACCAGGACTCAAGAGTATGTTCCTAACGACTTAGAGGAACTGGAAAAAATCATGGCATCAATTTATTATGTCAATCTCTCTGTGTTCCAGTCTGTACCTGACGCTTGGGCAATTAAGCAGCTATTTCCGATTATGCCTATCCACAGGCTGAATGAGGAACCGACACGTCGAGGTATTCTTGCTGATCTCACCTGTGACAGTGATGGCAAAATTGACCAATTTATTAATCTTTCAGAACTCAAGTCGGTGCTCGAACTGCACCAGTTGTCTGAGATGGGAGAAGAAAGGAGTAAGGGTGTGTCTAGTTACAAACCTTACTACCTAGCTCTTTTCTTGGGCGGTGCTTACCAAGAGATCATGGGCAATTTGCACAACCTGTTCGGGGACACAAATGCAGTTCACATCAAATTAACGCCAAGGGGTTATAACATCGAACATGTTGTTAAGGGTGATACGGTTAAACAAGTTCTTGGCTACGTACAATATGATGCCGAAGATTTGATTGAAAGTATCCGCCGCTGCACCGAGCAAGCTCTGCAGGAGAAACGTATCACCCTTGAGGAGTCTCAACTACTTCTTCGCAACTATGAGCAGAGTTTAGACAGTTACACTTATTTAGTGGCAGGTTGAGGAAGAAGAGAGCAGAGGGAGGTAATAGACTTCTTGCAAAAGGACTTTTGCAAGAAGTCTAAATATTTTTGAACCTTCCAGCTAAAAGAAGCCTAGCTACTGAGAAGTTCCTCGATTGCCTTCCGTTCCATCGGTTCCTGGGAAGGAAGGGTATGACGTGTGTCAGTAATCAGCCAATCCAGGGCCGCTGCTTGAACGTCAATAGAGGCACCTGTCTTATCGACACAGTAGCGTCCGAACACCAGTTTATCTACCAAGCGTACTCCTGCTCCTAAGCGAGAGTATTCAAAAATTACACTATTTTCAACGGTCGCTCCCTTACAGATCCAGCAGTTGGGACCAATCATAGTTGGGCCTACAATAGTTGCTCCGTCTTCGATATGGGTCATACCGCCGATGTAAACTGGTCCTTTAATATCAACTTTGTCCCAATTAACGGCGACATTCAAGCCAGTATAAATACCAGGGGCAACCTCTTTACCTGGAATTGGCACATTCTTAATTTCTCCTAGCAAAACACTCCGAACCGCTCGCCAGTAGTCCGGAACCTTGCCAATGTCTACCCACTGGAAATCCATCGGTACCGCGTAAAAAGGAGCACCCGTTTCCACTAGCTTAGGAAATAGTTCGCCACCAATGTCAAATTCCTGACCAGAAGGAACGTGATTCAATACTTCTGGTTCAAAGATATAAATACCTGTATTGATATTGGTACTGAGAGCTTCCTCTACCGATGGTTTTTCTTGGAAGCTCTTGACGCGACCTGTTTCATCGGTAACAACGACACCATAGCTAGGAACCTGTTCTCGTGGTACTGGTTTCGTGACAATTGTGGCAATGGAGCCTTTTTCCTTGTGCCATTTCACCGCTGCTGACAGGTCTAGATCAATGAGGGCATCACCACAAAGGACGATAAAAGTATCGTCGAAAAAGGGGTTAAAGTCTTGGATCTTACGCATACCGCCTGCTGAACCAACTGCTTCGCCCACTAGTTGACCGTCAACGATTCTACCCTCAAAAGAGTAGCCAATTTGAACCCCAAATCTCTGCCCGTCTTTGAAATAGTCTTCAATTTCCTTAGCCAAGTGACTGACATTAACAACAATTTCGTCAAAGCCGTGTTGGCGCAGTAACTCTAGCAAAAACTCCATTACTGGTTTTTGCAGGATAGGAATTAAGGGTTTGGGAATGGTGTAGGTAATGGGGCGAACGCGAGTTCCTTTACCCGCCGCCAGAATCATGGCTTTCATTAATTTCTCTTCCTCAAGCTAGGTCACAGATTTTTGCTTTCAGCAATTTTGAGTCTGATTTTAACTAGTCCTTCGCTAGAAACTTGGACTACTTATCTACAGACTTAGAACTATCTACCACGTAAAATGATGATAACTGGTAAAACTTACCAGGCATTAACAACAGTTTTGTCTATTATGGCAACTCATAGACTGTTACTAATTGCCTTCGTAAACTCCATCTCGACTTGGATTTGATTCAGTAAAAGCTTAACTGGTAATATTCTCACTAGTTGGGAAAAAGTCAGATTTTCTCAAAAAGTGATAAACTACTAACTTGCTTTCTCTAGGCTTTTTATACTCCTGAATTGGTCTACCTAAATAAATAGCCTCTTGGAGAAATAATCATCCTTAGAAGTAAAAAAAACAAGTTTTAAAGCTCAATCCGAGATTAACACCCTTAATCAAATTGTTCCAACGCACGAATTTTTAAGTCTTGGTAGAATTCTTCTTGAAATAATTCCACTTTAGACTGAGCTGACAATAGTAGTAGTGCCCAGAAAACACCTACTCGGTCGTGTGTTGAGAATTCAGTTTCATCAACCAAGCTATTACTTGAAGCCTGTATGTTCAGTTCTGGCTGAGCTGCTTTCCTCTGCCTTAAAACTTCTGCCTGACACGGTTTACTGTCGGTGTAGCTATCTTGCAGAGAATCAACTCCGCCGAAAGCTGCGGTTGACTTCGTCCACCAATCTAACAGCTGATCAAGATTAAGCCAATCTTTTTCTGCTGCTATTTTTTTCCAATTGCAGGAGAGAAATATTTCTAGCTGCTTGGCAATTTCTGTTAGATTTTCGTCGTGAGCTAACTGGACAATCTGGTTTGCTTGAGTACGAGTTGCAGAATGTCGTTGGCGAGAAGAGCGTTTAGTATAATTAGTGTCATCTAGCTCGGTCGCCATCTGTTGTAACTGCTCGATCAGTTCAGAAAGGGTGACAGGGCGTATTTTTGCTGGTGGTGCGGCTCTGCGGCGACGCAAGTGGCGCTCTAAATGTAGAGGCATTCGATACTCTTTAAGAGCATCAGGCTCCTCCTCTAAATCTGTGAATTCTTCTTCTGCTTCCTCTAAACTATCGAGAGTATTAGCTTTCAGTAAAACTAGCATTGAAGCCCATAAAAAAGCTTGTCCAGACTGGGATAGGTCATTACCATGATTTTCTGTTGGCAGAGTTCGATCTAGTGCCAATGTGCTTAAATAGCGGTCAATTACCTCAATAACTTGGACATCCCACGGGTTAATTTCACCTCGTTGTGCTAGGTCAATGAGTAGAGCAATTGCTTCTGAGGCTGGTGTTAGAGTCATCAGGCAATGAAAAATTTTCAGCTGTAAAACACTTAGCTAGCATGTTTTAGAGAGCTATTAAAGTTATTAACAAAGGAGTTAATTAATCTGTCACTGCTTCTTCTGTTATAGATTCGGAAGGAGATAGCAATAGATTCTTTTTCTCTTCAATCTCTGCTTTGTAGTTTTCAAAGTCTTGTTCTAATTCTTGAATACGTTCGTCTTTAGAGCGCACCTGACGGATAATTTGACGAGACTCTAGCTGCCTAAGCAGACGAGTCCAAATACTGAAGAACCAAGCAAGAACGGCTCCAAACCACATTGCTAAAAGTAGTTCAATTGCTAAGGGAGCTTCAACCTCTACACCCTGGATAACTCTAATAGAAGTAAGCTCAGTATTTTCTAAGCTAAATAAAACCAGAGCTAAACACAAAGCAAAAATAATTAAAAAATTAATCTGTCGCATCAGCTTAACCTTCGACTTCACAGTCTTCTTGCCAATTTTACATGAGATAAAATGAACTAGAAAAGAGAGTTTGATTTTAACTATAGCGTTTCTCTATCTTGGTGAGGTACATTCAGTTTTTTCTTTATTTCCTCAAACCTCTCGACTTTTTACCTGATCTAATTGAAAACCACTAGAAGTAGGTAAATATGCTGAACCGTGAGAATGCTAAACTAGCATCGTCTTAAATAACTACACAAGCTAAGTTTAGCCGCAAAGCAGCAAGGGATAGGCAGGGAACAATGGACGCAAGCGTAGCAAATTTGCGCAAAGATTACAGCTTCAAGGAATTAAGTGAAAAAGAACTCAACCCTAACCCTTTTGTACAATTCAAAGCTTGGTTTGAGGGAGTACTGGAAGCTCAGTTACCAGAACCGAATGCTATGACGCTTGCCACCGCTACTTCCGATGGCAAACCTTCTGCCCGTATGGTACTGCTCAAAGATTATGATGAGCTAGGTTTCGTCTTCTACACTAATTACGAAAGTCAGAAGGGGCAACAGTTGCTAGAGAGTCCTTGGGCCGCCCTTGTTTTTTGGTGGCCAGAGTTAGAACGTCAGGTGCGGATTGAGGGTAGGGTAGAGAAGGTTTCTGCTGCTGAGTCTGATGCCTATTTTCACAGCCGTCCTCAGAACTCTCAGCTAGGAGCATGGGTTTCCTCTCAAAGCCAAGTGATCACCAGTCGGGAAGTTTTGGAACAACGCTTGCAGCAGCTTCAGCAGGAGTACGAAAATAAGCAAATTCCCCGTCCACCTCACTGGGGGGGGTTTCGGGTAATACCTAATGAAATCGAGTTCTGGCAAGGACGCCCGAATCGACTGCATGACAGATTAGTATATAGGCGTAGTGAGGAGGGCAACTGGTTAATCCAGCGCCTATCTCCCTAACTAAGCTTCAAAAGCGATCGCCTTAACAGCAAGATCAAATCGCAGGTATGAAGTTGTGAAAATTTTAAAAGGCACTCAATTATTAATTAATAGCCTATTGTGGCTTGTCTTACTCAGTCCTAACTCTACGGCTGCACAGACACGCAAATTTTTCGTAGAGTGTCACTCATTCGTCTCAGTTCAAGGGGATATTCCCCAAGACTATGCTTATCACTTGAGAGCTTACGGCTTCCCGCAGGCGGTGGAAAATGGCATTGATATCTATCTTGACGAGGAAAACATAGTTTTCTCTATTGAACAGAGGCAAGCTAGTGAACAGGAGTATAGTCCACTTTACCGTAACCTGACTTTGGTAAGGTCTGATCAGCAGCCCTGTCTTGAAGGGGACTGTAAGCAGGTGGGATATGAGCCTCAGGAGTTGGAGGGTAAGCTAATTGCTACCTATGATCAAGATGAGGGAGTTATGCAAGTTAAACATGTCCTTACGCCTGAAACATCTGTACAAGCTAGTGGTGGTTGTCTCTTTGTGGCGCTTCCTACCAGAGATTAGCTCTTTTGCTAAATTACGGTGGTAAGAGGTTTTCAAGTCTACACTAATCTCTGGTTACACTTTTGCAAATGCGCAAGTAGGCTCTCAGCTATGACCTCACCGATGCGAACAGGAACAGCATTACCGATTAAGCGACCGAGTTTGCTAAAACGCACCTGTTCTCCAGGAGCAAGGAAACAATAATCTTCTGGGAAGGTTTGGAGAATAGCAGCTTCTCTAAGAGAGATTGCACGATCTTGCTCTGGATGTCCAAATCGACCATTACCATATCCAAAACATTGGGTCGTGATTGTTGGAGATGGAGCATCCCACTCCATACGACCGTAAACACTTGGATAGGTCTGCCCAGATTTCTTACGATGGCATTGTGCCAGTAATGATTCATCCCAATCTCGCCATGTACCTCCGGGTTTTGAAGCCTTGATTCTACGTAGGTTAAGTTCGCTTAGAGATGAAGAAGTATGAAGTGGGTCATTCTGATCAGAACGTCCGGCAGTTAATGCCGGTAGATTTGATATAGCTTGACGCACGGTCGCACTATGATTTTTAGAAACGTTCGGAGGCAGAAGCTCTATCTTCCCGAGTCGAGATGCAATTAACACAAGTCGCCTGCGAGTCTGAGGGACACCATAACGAACACAATCTACAACACTATGCCATATGTCATAACCTTTCAAATCTTCTATAAAATCTTTGAAAACTTTATGCTCTAAAAGTTGTGGAACATTTTCCATTGTTACGAAATCAGGTTGGGTTTCTCCAACCAACCGACCAAAGTCGGAAACCAGCCCCCATTTTGTGTCGTTGCTAACTCTGCTACCTTTACGGCTGTAAGTTGAGAATGGCTGACAAGGCGCACAACCTGCTAGCAATCGTAATTTTGAATTGCAAAATATATCCGCAAGCTCTTTACCTGTCAATCGGTTGACATCCCGCTCAATGAAAATGGAATTATTATTCTTCTCATATGGGAAACGACATTGTGGCTCAATATCTACACCGGCAATGACGCGAACGCCTCCTTTTATGAGTCCGTGTGTGAGTCCACCCACACCGCAAAACAGATCAATGCAGCATATTGATTTATCTGCGTCATTAGCATGAATTTCTTCCCTATTATGTGTACCAATTCTAATCAAGGCTTTGTTCCCTCCTTGACTCTTTTTGGTCTCTGCTCTGGCATGAGAAACTGGTAGGCATCTATTGATGACTTAAAGCAAGCTACAACTTCCCGCAAGTACAAACTTGCTCGTTCAGTCAATTGGCGAAGATCGCTCACGGTAACTCCCTCACCACATTCTGCAAAAGAGAGACTACCATGAGCTAATTCGTTACGGAGTTGTTTGATAAATTCAAGTGCCCCTTTGTCATTTCGGAATGGTCTTTTGACACCCTGATACACATCGGGACTGATTTTCAATGAAAATCCCAAACGTGTACTTATTTTAGTGATTGCATTATCATCCCAACTACCACCTGCACCTTTTTCAACCTCAAAGTTTGATATTGGGAGCTTTTGCACCAAATGATCACAGAGCTTCAATGTAGATTCAAGACGATTCTCGTAATTCAGCTCAGTATGAGTACGTGCTATGAAGCGTACCCATTCTCGGCGTAGACAATCAGACAAGTGACTAGGATGTGTGGATCTATTAATTACACTCTTAGAAACAGCATCTAAACATCTCTTTAGAGCTAAGATTTCAATGGTATATTCTGTAATATAAAACTCTATTCGTTTCGACTGCTCAACAATTTGTTTTTCGGCAGCCGCTATTTGCTCCTCATTGAATTTAGGCTGTTCCTCGTTGACCATTTCTAAACATCCTCTTGTAGTATATTAATTGTTTATTTGCGATTAATATAGATAACTAACTGCATATAGTCGTAATGGCATTTGCAGTAGCTGATAGTCTATATCAAATTCCTTTAATAGTACCGTGGCTAATTCTTAACCATTTTTACCAAACATAATCCACAACTTACTAACACAGGCTGCATCTGTGCTGACATAACGCATTGCCTGTGCTAATTTCAACGTTAGTTATTTAGCGAGATCGCTGGTGAGGAGCCAATCTATTAGGATCACTATATATAATTACCAGATATATACAAGCTAGTTACTAATAGCTAAGAGCGATCGCCAGTCTTGGATAGTTTGCTCAGACCAAAGCCAGTTTTTGCTTAGGGCATCGGGTTGAAAGTTAATCGGGTCATCGGCCATAACTTTGTTGCGAAACTTGAGTGATTCCTTTAACAAACTCTCTTGCTTATCAGCAGAAAGTTCTAGATCTTGGGAAGACTTCCAAAGTCCTAGAGCTAACCCCGCATAGGTACTGAGTGTTTCTTTAGCGCTAGTAGCAGCATCCTCAGTCGCTTCGTCTTCAGTTTGAATTCTCCTCATTGCCTCAAACCAAGCGTTATTAGCTCGCTGGAAATCTCCTTCAGCGTAGTAGGCAAAGCCCAAAGCATTGAGGTATGTCCAAGATTCAGGTTGCTGTTTGTGGGCAATTACCCAGAAACGTCTAGCATCATCTACACTGTAGTCTTCGTTGCCTGCTTGGACGTACTGCCATGCCAAACGACCTTTTAAAAAACTAACAGTTGGTTCGTTAATTTGTGAGGGTGGGATAGTGTCTAATACGGCTACAGCTGAAGGTAAGGCTCCTCGATTGAGCAGTGCTTCTATGGCATTTTGCCCATAAGTAATATTACCTTGAGTGACTTTCTCAATAGCTATTCCCGTTACCGTCTTGGTATCAGCTGTTTTCAAATTGAGCTCCTGACTCTCTGGCTTAGTTGGAGAGGGAGTAGATGGCAAATTTCCTTGTTTGAGTTGACGCTTATCAATTTGCCAAAAACTGAAGAGGGAGAGTAAGACGAGAGCAGTTATACCTAATCCTAGCCATAGTCTAGGAATTCCTAGCTGATGCCACCAAGTCTTGTTCTCTCTAGTTTGCTCTTGATTCCTCTTTTGAGCGGACTGGTTAAGGTCGTCAACTTCTGTTTTCAGTTGGCTGTTTAGAGTTGCCGAACTATCAATTACTGCTCCTTTAGAAACGGAGGAGTTATTGTTAGCGGAGTCTTGGACTAATTCAGAAGAGGCAGCCTCAGACTCTTCTTCTGTAGAGTTCTCCACTTCAGAAATTTGCACATTTGTAGGCTCAGCATTGAGTTCTCTAAGCAAACCCTGAATAAATTCAGCATCAGTAATATTGGAGTCCAAATCATCGAATGGCTCCTCACCTTCGTAACTATCTTTAGTTTCTGATGAGACGATTGCTGATTCTGCCTCAACCTCTGCCAATTTCTTGGGGTTGATAGGTGGTGGCGTGAATAAGGGTTCTTGCTGATTACTAGCCAATTGCGTTTCTGGAGGATCTGGCAGAGCGAACACTGCTCTACTGTAGTCTGCGTGGTTAATATCAGTTAAAAAACCGTTAAATTCCGAGTGGAGGTAGAGAACCGGTAAAGCCCAATATAGTTGATTCGAGCCGTAAGCAGAAATTAACCCCTGTCTTGCACGAGAGAGACTTAAATCAATGGGATAGCCCTGATTGAGGTTACGGTAAAGCAAGCGCGTCAGGGTCAGAGCTACTTTATCCGGAATTCGCTCCGCCATCGCCAAGACACCGGGAATTCCTCGCTTAACTACAGCTTCGGCTAAGTTCTGCTCTCCTGATTTGCCTGGGAACTCGGCAGCAGCTGTGTAGGCACCCCGACAGGAGTTGAATACCGCCAGTTGCACACCATTGTTTACTAGCAATCCTGCTAAGTCTTTGCCTTTAAGGGTTTCTGCTAAACCAGTAGTATTATCTACTAGATAAAGATCACCACCAGAATCTCCCAAGTTGGAGTGACCTGCGTAATGAAAAACTTGATATCTTCCTTGTTCCAAGGCTTGGGTTAGCTGTTCACTTCCCGGTTGCTCTAAGAGCGTAAGTTCAATTGCTGGCGGTTCATGGGGAGAGCGGCTTGCCAGCTCAGCTTGCAGCTGACTGGCTTCTCTTGCCAGTTCTAAACTTTCCTTATCACTTGGGCCTGCAATCACCATCAGGATTTTCAGTGGTTGAGTTGCTTTAACTGAAGGTAGGTCTATGGGTTTGTTTGGCCTTGTACTTAACTGGTAGCGAGAGAAAACTATGTCGGTTCCAGTTGCCAACGGACGATCTCCACCGTGCAGCACTTCCCAAGGTAAGCGGGATAATCTTGGTTCTTTCAATCCCAGTCCCAAGCGCAACCGTAAAACTTGGTGTTGATTTTGAGCGATCGCCTGTGCCATTATCCAGCTATCTCGCAAGCTCTTGTAGAATAGAGCTTCATAAAGTTGCTTACCGAGTTCTTCGAGATTACGAGAGGAGCGACTGATTTGATTATCTGTAGCTGGTGAGTAATAGCCATCTCGCGGAAATGAAGCATTACCTTGCAAGACACCCATGAGGGGGTCATTCATTAGCTGCTGTGCCTGAATCAACCAATCCTCCACAGGCCAGATAACCCGCTCTTCTGCCAATTGGACGCCGGTAGCTACTTTCTCAATTCTTACCAGATATTCGTCTCTTTCTCTTAAGGAGGTTACAGAGATGTGGAATTCCTGTGCCACTGCTTTGTTATGGTTATGGGGCTTTAGCTGCTCTGAAAGTTTGTTAGAGATAATTTATCTATATTTTTACTTTAATTACTTGATCGGCTCAAAAGTTTCGCTAAGAATTCTTCTAGAGTCTTAAGAGACGGATAGCTTCACCAGTTTCCCAACTGATGTGCAATTTGTTGTAGTTTATTCCGGATAGCTATAGCCAACCTGGAATAGTGGAATGGTAGATGCACCCTGATGTGTTTTCCCTGGCTCACCGGTTTGAGTTGGGGATTTTTTCGTCTCTTTTGAGATCCTCACTGATGTAAACGAACGGCAGTTCCTACTAGGCAATAGCCTCTCGGTTGGTTGACGTTTACTCGCTCAGAGCGGAGCTATGCCGTTAGGCTCTAAGCTGCGTCCGCTGCGCTAACATAAGCTGTTACTGTCTTTTTACACCTGCCTTTGCGTCCGTTTATAGTCTCACGATGCCCTCCCGCGACTGGCACTTAAATTACTAATAAAGCACATTCAATCACCAAGGCGATAATGGCTTATAAGCTGGATGGGTCTGCAACCAACAATATTCTATCAAAAGTCCTACTGCAAGGGGGGAGGCTGAAACCACTCTGTCAGGGGTCAGCACAGGTTTAATTAGCCCAACTCTCACTACCATCATTTACTCTGGAGCAGTGCTTCTCGCTGTTTTAGCTAACAAAAAAAGTAATCAATACCCTTGCTGATCTATTTTTTAGCACCGCTCCAGGAGCTAACAACTACTCAAGTACATCAAAAGCTTTTACTTCTAAAACCGGACCTACCATCGCTAAGGTCATAACGTCGTCTCTTATCTCTCCTTCAACCTTGACTTTTAAGTCAGATTTTTGCAACTTGGCTGGTGCATTTTTAAGTTCATAGGTTTCCCCTGAATCTGTAACCAATGCCCATGTTCCTGTTCCCATACCTTTATGGGTAACGATGCCAGTAACACTAATGCTCATGCTAGCCTCCCATCACCTTTAGTTGCTATATAGGCAAGTCCGCAACAGAGTAAGGCGTTAGCAGCCAGGAAGAAGCGGGCAAGAAACTCAGAACCAAACCCCATCAGACTAGGTGAGACAACAGCACTTACTGCCAAACAGCTAGCGACACCAATAGTCGTGCCAACTGCTAACCATTTTAACGTTGGGTGTCCAAGGAATAAAACCACTAGTACGAAAGGAATTAAGACACTAGCAAAAAGGGGATTTAGAGCGCTGCTTCCTTGGATGGCACTACCTAGTTCTGGAATAGAACTACCCATAACTCTAAAAGGCCACTGGGGTAGGTCAAAGATATAGAAACCTTGTAGGAAGAATAAACCACTGCTGCCAGCCAACAAACCCCAAGATAGAGGCCAACTCCAACTAAAGAGGAAGTAATTGCGTAGGAACCAGGCAAGGAGATAAGAGCCTAAAACCATAACAATTTTTGGCACCAGGGCAATTGTACCGCCGTCAATCCAAAAGCGTGGATTTAAGTAGCCATTGTCTCTCAACCAACGGAAGAAATCACGGAAGGTAATTTGTCCTCGCACAGCCAGTTTAACGGCAGCTGCTGCATCCAACTGTCCAGCACCAAAGTGATTCAATGGATCATCTGCAACGTTGCGGGTAGACTCCTTAAGAACGCTCAACACTTCAGCTGGTTCACTGATACCGCTAGCTTTAATTAGGGCTGCTACACCAGCAACGTGGGGAGCTGCCATACTCGTTCCTTGATAACCAGCCAAGATTGGTTGTCCCGTTTCAGGGCTAATTGTTTCTTGCAAAATTTTGCCCGTCTCACTACCCCCTGGTGCAGAAATATCTACACCAGCACCATAGTTAGAGTAAGGAGCTTTGATGCCAGCCGAATCAAGGGCTGAGACAGCGATGACATTGGGATAGCGAGCTGGATAGGAAGCGGCATTTTTGTTAGAGTTCCCGGCTGCTGCGACAATGACAACTCCTTTTTGATGAGCATAGTCGATTGCTTCTGCCATCAACTTACTTTCGCCAGCACCACCCAGACTTAGATTAATTACGTCGGCATCATTATCAGCTGCAAAGCGGATCGCCTCAGCTATATCTGCAACTGTACCGCTACCACTTGCTCCTAGTACTTTTAAGGGCATGATACTCGCTTCGTAGGCAATGCCAGCAACACCATAACCATTATTAGTAGCCTGGGCAATCGTACCAGCAACATGGGTGCCATGACCGACGTCGTCTAGAGCGTCAGTACTATCGTTGACGAAGTCATAGCCTTTAATAAACTTTGTATCTTGCAAGTCCGGGACAGGGCTGACACCTGTATCAATCACAGCGACTGTAATCCCATCACCTCTAGTTTCATCCCAAGCTGATTCTATGTTGATACTGCGCAGATTCCACTGCTTGCCGTATTCGGGGTCATTGGGAATCAAAGAGGCACTGTAAAGGTAGTTGGGTTCAATAAATTCTGTTTGCTTAGATAGTTCTGATTTTTTCAAACTACTAAGTAATTGTTTATCTCCCTCCAAAACATAAATATGGTCGGTTAAGGAAAATTCACTATTTGGTAGGGGACTAACATTGTATTTTTCGCTGATCCCCTTTACTTGTTGTTCAATTTGAGCTGCGGGAATATCTTCCCGGAAGTCTAGCAAAATAGACTCGTAATTTCCTTGGTTTGCCAACCCTTTAAAGTTGAACAGGGCAAAACCTAGCCCACAGACAAACAAACACGTTAAGAGAAATTTTTTCATGGCAACTTTTCCGCCGTCGCGCCAATTTAATCACTACGATAACTCATTCTCTTGTCAGCGGAGTTCGCCCCTTTAACCGTAAGGCTAATGCCCATGCTATTTGCCTATTCGACAAAACAATAAAAAAGAATTACTTCCTCATCTCCCCCATCTCCCTTATCTCTTCCAGTTTGATCCCTGAAATCCCCTTATGTCATGAAAATTTGACAATACGATCCCCAGTTTGCCCGTAAATTCGTTAATTCGCCATAAATCATCTCGTAACCCCCTTGATCTAAACAGGGGTTCTTCTGTTACATAGATTAATGAAAGCGATCCCAAAGAAATACTGATTGTTGGTATTTCTGAGAGCATCGGCGGCTAAACCAAGCCAACACAGCTGTTATGAATAGTTACCAATCCCTGACAAACAAAATTAGCAATCTTAATCAACACCGATCAGAACAATTGGGGGGATAAGTCAGGCAAGCCTACAGATGATGCTGATGGCGTTGAAGTCCAACTCAATCCCCATCTAGTGAAAAAATTAGCTGATTTCGGCACTTGGATATTTTGAATGACGAATCTTCCTTTGATTTACTTCAGATAGTTTGGTTCATTCAGTTGTGATATTAAAGCCGTCCTAACGATTGGAGAGCATACTCATGGCAAAAGAACGCCCACCCTTAGAAGAGATGACATTACGGCAACTGCGTAAAGTTGCCAGTGAATATTCCATCTCTCGTTACAGCCGGATGCGCAAGTCGCAGTTACTGGCAGAAATCCAAAAAGTACAGCGTACAAAACTTTCAACCAGTCCAAGTCCATCTCGCACAGTGGAGGCGCAATCAGAAGTGGAAGCAGCAAAGTTTGAGTTAGGTCAAGAAGATCGTACTGGTGGTACCCTCGCTTCTGTTGATGAGGGATTAGCCGATTTACCAGATGGCTACGGAGAAAGCCGAGTTGTTCTAATGCCCCGTGATCCTCAGTGGGCATATACCTACTGGGATGTTCCCAACGATCATAAAGAAGACCTGCGCCGTCAAGGTGGACAGCAGTTGGCATTGCGGATTTACGATGTCACCGACATTAATTTGGAATACCAAAGTGCCCATAGCGTTCAGGAATACCCCTGCGATGAGCTAGCACGAGAGTGGTACTTGCCCATACCTGTAAGTGATCGGGACTATGCTGTTGATATCGGTTATCGTTGTGCTGATGGTCGCTGGTTAATTTTGGCTCGTTCTGCACCAGTACGCGTTCCTCCTGTTTATCCTTCTGATTGGATTGAGGATCATTTTCTTACTATCAACTGGGAAGAGGATCTACGCGGTAAGACCTTCATGAAGCTGGTTCCTCCTCACAAGAAAGCTGGTGCTGGTGTTGCTGCTTTAGATGCTTATGGCAACCCCATCTACGACGAAATCTTCGGAATGGCTCAATCTGCTGAAGCTCAGCGCATTGCTGGTTCTCTATTTGGTTCCATGCAACATGTCCCAGGATCGGTGGCACCAGAGCAGGCCGTTAGCTCCTACATTTTCCCCTCTGGTGCAGGCATGTGGGCTGTACCAACCATGTCTGGTTTAACCATGTCCGGTGCTGGTATGTCTGGTGTTGGTTTTGGAGCTTCCATGCCACCAATTCGTCCCCGTCAGTTCTGGTTAGTTGCTGATGCTGAGTTAATTGTTTACGGTGCTACTGAGCCTGATGCTACCGTGACTATTGGCGGACATCCCATTAAGCTAAACTCAGACGGTACTTTCCGCTTCCAAATGTCCTTCCAAGATGGTCTAATCGACTATCCAATTATGGCAGTAGCGGTAGATGGTGTACAGACTCGCTCAATTCATATGAAGTTCAACCGCGAGACACCATCGCGCAATACTAACACCAAAGAAGAGGCAATTCCGGAATGGATTGCTTAAAGGTTGAGGTTTAAAGTAAGAAGTATGAAGAGAGACTGAAGTTTAAAAGGTAAAGTAGAAGAGGGATCATCATTCAAAGAGTAAGAACAAAGAAAAAACCCAAAGCTTGACCAGTAGACCCAATTCATACTTCATACTTGATGCTTACTTATAAGCTTCTCCCCTGGCTACTGTCGGGGGATTTTTTTTTTCAGAGAACTATGAAACCAGAAGAAATTGCAGACAAGCTTACAGAACTATTTGGTGCAGAGGCAATTCAGACCAGAGAACTAGGTGCATGGCAGGTAGATTTACCTCATCTACGGCTTTTGGTAATACTCTCATCAGACCATTCTTGGCTACGTATGTTGATTCCTATTGCACCAGCAGTAGAGGCACAACCTTTCTGGGAACAATTACTACAGGCTAATTTTGATGAAACCTTAGAAACTCGTTATGCCTTAAATCAAAACGTCCTTTGGGGTGTTTTCCAACATAAGTGCGAGACTCTTCAGCCTGATGATTTTACCGTAGCGGTAGAACGGCTAGTCTCTCTGCGTGAGCGAGGTCTGTCCCAAAGCTTTAAACAACTGACCCAAAGTCGTATGCGTCAAATTATTAGGGCAGCTAAACAGCGAGGACAATCTCTTAAGGCTACAATGCAAAACCTAGAGCGCTTTTATCGAGAAGGACTCATGGGTGACTTAGACCAAGGAACTGAGTTACGTGAACAAGTGCTAGCAACTTGGCAACGTCAGCTAGAAAGTCTGTGGTTAGAGGTCGAACCATAAAGGATTTTCAAATCAAGCAGAGGAAGCAGGGGGAGCAGGGGAGGTAGGGGGAGAAAAATCTTTACATCATGTTTCCAAGCGAATTGGATAATTTATTTCTTGGGGTTCCCTAAGCTAGCTACACTTAGTTACCTTCAAAAAAGTAATAAGTTGTTAATCCCTTGATAATCAAACTTCTAGCTAGAGGTTTAATTAATCTTTAATAAGACAATTCCTTGAGTTGTCACCAAAAGTCTATCAACACATCGACCCAAGGGGAATCAGAGATTCGATGCACTCAAAGACAGGATTACTTTGGTATGAGCTATTAATCAAGGGTATGATTTACCAAAATCTTTTCCAGAAACTCTCACCACTTGGTGCAGGAATTGTTTACACCCTAACTACGGCTACACTACTTTTTCCTGGTCGCAGTGTGAATGCTGCCTTGCTAGAAAACTGTGACAAGACAGTGGCAGAATTACCAGAACCAGAGGATCAAGACCAGAAAAAATGCTTATTTACAACAGTAGAATCCTTCGTATTTGAAGGAAATGTACCGATTAAACCGAATCAAGAAAAAATTTCACAAACGCAGCCATTTCCTCCTGTTCCCCCGGAAAACCTAAAACCCAACCCCAATGAAGATCGCTTCCCGCAACCTTTCCCAATACCAGAACCGTTAAAACCAGAACAGGAGCGACCAATTCAATCGCCTACTAGACCAGAACCTCCAGCTGCTCCTGAATCCCTGACCATTGATGTTAAAAAAATTGTAGTTACAGGCAGCACAGCTTTTAGTCAAGAGCAGTTAAATAAAATTGTGCGACCCTTTGAAGAACAATCTCTGACTCTCGAACAACTTACAGAAGTTGCAGATGCTATCACTCAGCTTTATTTAGAACAGGGATACATAACCTCGAGAGCAATTCTTGTCCCTCAGGAGATTGGAGATGGCAGAATAGAAATTCGGGTTATTGAAGGGGGCTTGGAAGAAATTAGAATTGAGGGAACCAATCGATTAAATCCTAATTATGTTCGCAACCGCATCAAGCTTGGAGTGCAAACCCCCCTCAATACCGCTAGTCTAGAAGACCGATTAAGGTTACTAAGGGCAAACCCTTTGTTTGAAAACGTAGAAGCTAGCTTGCGCGCGGGTAAGGAAACAGGTAAAAGCATTCTTATTGTTCGTGTCACCGAAGCCAATCCTTTTGAAGGTAGCGTCAGCATTGATAACTACTCAAGCCCCAGTGTCGGTTCTGAAAGATTGGGTACTAACCTACGCCAACGTAACCTGACTGGCAATGGAGACGAAATCTCTGCTTCTTACTACCACACAACTAGAAGCGGCGCTGATATTTGGGAGTTGAACTATCGGTTGCCAGTTAATGCCATGAACGGTACTGTACAACTGAGAACTTCCCTAAATCGTAATAAAATTGTTGATGAGGAACTGCGGATTTTGAATATTGAGGGGGACTCAGAACTGTATGAACTCAGTTTTCGACAACCACTCTTACGCAGTCCCCGCGAAGAATTTGCCTTGTCCCTAGGCTTTGCTGTTCAAGAAAGCCAGTCCCTAATTGGTGGCTTTGGTTTTCCCAGTCCTGGTGCAGACGAGGAGGGTATTACTCAAACTAGTGTAATTAAGTTTGGACAAGATTATTTACGTCGAGATCTAAGAGGAGCTTGGTCTTTGCGATCGCTCTTTAGTCTGGGAACCGGCTGGTTTGGAGCTACGGTTAATCCGAATCCTGAACCCGATGGGCGTTTTCTGAGCTGGTTAGGCCAAGTACAGCGTGTACAAATTCTTAGTGAAAATAACTTTTTAATTATAGGAACGGATGTTCAGCTAACACCCAATAGCCTCTTACCTTCCCAACAATTTGTTGTTGGCGGCGGTCAATCTTTAAGAGGCTACCGGCAAAACCTGCGAGCGCGTGATAATGGAGTACGTTTCTCCCTAGAAGATCGTATTACCTTAGAGCGAGACGAATCTGGTGCTGCAACTTTTCAATTAGCTCCTTTTTTTGACGCTAGTTACGTTTGGAATAACTCAGATAATCCCAGTAATGAGAGTTTAGAAGATACACAGCCAGAAGAGTTTCTCGCTGGTGCCGGTCTAGGCTTAATTTGGCAGCCCCTACCAAAATTAAACTTGCGTCTAGATTATGCTTTGCCCTTAGTTGAAAACGATGACCGAGGTACTAATGCCCAAGATGAGGGCTTTTATTTTAGCGTTCGTTATTCATTTTGAAATCCTATTTAGAATTTAGAATTTAGAAAAAAATAATCACAACATTTTTCTATTTATGCATAGACTAAAATATAGCGTTTCTCATACTGGTAACTAGAACCAAGATTGCTTCCTCTACCTAAATGAATCTAACGAATTAATTTCTATTTTTTATGCAATTATTAAAAATAGTAAAGCTAAATTCTAAATTCTAAATTCGCCTCCTGACCTAATAATGTATCTAAAAACCTTGCAGCTTCGACAATTTCGTAACTATCAAAATTGCCTGGTAGATTTTGACGCTCCCAAGACAATTTTGGTGGGGAATAATGCTCAAGGAAAGTCGAATTTGCTCGAAGCTGTAGAGTTGTTAGCTACTCTTAAAAGTCATCGTTCAGTACGCGATCACGATTTAGTTTTAGAAACAGCTCCTGTTGCCCAAATTAGGGCTAATTTAGAACGTGCTTATGGTTCCGTGGAGTTAGGTTTAACTCTTCGCACGAAAGGAAGACGTACTGTTGCTCTCAATCGAGAAACTTTGCGTCGTCAGCTTGACTTTTTGGGGATTCTCAATGCGGTGCAATTTTCTAGTATCGACCTAGAATTAGTGCGTGGTTCTCCCGAAAGGCGGCGCAGTTGGCTGGATTCTATTTTGATTCAGCTTGAGCCAATTTATGCTTATATTTTGCAGCAATATAATAAGGTTCTTAGGCAGCGCAATGCCCTTCTAAAAAAAATTCGCTCTCAGGAATTAGATGGTAAAGTTGAGCAATTAGCTAGGGATTATAATTCTGAACTAGCACTCTGGGATGCACAATTAGCAACCGCTGGTTCAAGGGTGACGCGGCGGCGAGCCAGGATGCTGAAACGCTTGGCACCATTGGCTCAGGCTTGGCATGCCACCATTAGCAGTGCTACGGAAGTATTGGAAATTACCTATGCTCCTAACATTAGTTTAGAAGCAGATGACCCAGAAAAGGTACAATTAGCTTTTTTAGATAAAATTGAGCAGCGTCAGATTCCGGAGAAACATCAAGGTAAGACTTTGGTTGGCCCTCATCGGGATGAGGTGGAGTTTACAATTAATCAGACACCTGCTAAATCTTATGGTTCTCAGGGACAGCAACGGACTTTGGTTTTGGCTCTTAAATTAGCCGAACTTAAGTTAATTGAGGAGGTAGTGGGAGAACCGCCATTATTATTACTTGATGATGTGTTGGCAGAGTTAGATTTAAATCGGCAAAATCATTTATTGGAGGCAATTCAAGATAGGTTTCAGACTTTGATTACTACTACCCATTTAGGGGCTTTTGATTCTCAGTGGTTAAGGTCTTCTCAGATTTTGTCAGTAGAAGCGGGACGAATTAGGGGGTTTTAGAAGTTGTTTCAGAAAGGCAGATGGCGTGCGATTCGTTTAGCGGCGAATAAATAACCGCTACAACTCTTATTCCACAAGGGATACAGCAGTTGAACTTTCGGTCGGATGGAGGTGAAAGCCCTCCCCATCAGACTCAGATGTGACTCCCAACCTGCCCACAGTGACCAAGCTCGATTCTTGGAGGCTGAAGCTGGGAACAGGGCGCAATTAGACAGGGGTTATGACCTGACACTGGCGCTAACGGGGGGTTCTCACGGAGAAACAGAGCCTACAAAAGCGACTTACCCATAGGCAGGGCATAACACTAAAACTCCCTGACCTCACCGGAGATAATTCCCGCCACATTTTCCTCTAGATAGTGGCAAGAGTTTAGGGAATCCGGGCAGTTGAATTGGCTCCTCCTAAAAGAACGAACAATCTGACCGAGGGAACGAAAAAAAACGAGACATGGGTCTAGGGGCGGTCGAACCCCAAGTAGGCGAGACGAGACGCGGAATCCCCATGTTTCGGGTAGGACGAACAATAATTTGTTCGAGGCATTCAGAACACACAAAGTTGAGAAGAGTATGGTTAGGCACAGTCTAAAAACTAGTGAATCATGGCAAGAATTACCGTGGAAGAAATTCCGCCGTAACTTATTCGGCCTTCAACGCCGCGTGTTCAAAGCAGTCAGAGTTGGCGACAAGCGTAAAGCTCGGTCACTCCAGAAACTGATTCTGAAGTCTTACGCAGCAAGGATGCTGGCTATTCGTCGAGTAACGCAGCTAAACGCTGGTAAGAAATCGGCAGGTGTAGACGGGAAAGTAGCCTTATCTGATAGCGAAAGATTCTCGTTGAGTCTGGAGTTAAGGAGCAAGGCTGCCGACTGGAAACACCAAGGACTAAGAGAAGTACCTATCCCTAAAAAGAATGGGAAAATTAGAATCCTTAAAGTGCCAACCATTGCGGATAGGGCATGGCAATGTCTAGCCTACTTCGCACTCGAACCAGCACACGAAGCAACTTTCCACGCCAGGAGCTATGGTTTTCGGACAGGACGCTCGGCACACGATGCCCAGAAGATTCTGTTCAACAACCTAAAATCTAACGTCAACGGAATAGATAAGCGAGTCTTAGAACTCGATATCGAAAAATGCTTTGACAGGATAAATCACTCTGCCATCATGGACGAACTCATTGCTCCTCAGAGCATAAGGCTAGGTATCTTCAGATGCCTCAAAGCTGGAGTAAGTCCGAAGTTCCCTGAACAAGGAACCCCCCAAGGTGGGGTGGTGAGTCCCCTGCTAGCCAACATTGCTCTCAACGGGGTCGAGGAGATTCACCAATCGGTGCGATACGCAGACGATATGGTAATTATACTAAAACCTCAAGAAGACGCTGAGGCTGTACTCAACAAAGTCAGAAACTTCTTAGCTAAACGAGGGCTAAAGGTCAACGAAGAAAAGACTAAGCTAACCGCTACGACAGATGGATTTGATTTCCTTGGCTGGCACTTCCGGGTGCAAAGCAACGGGAAGTTCAGATGTGTCCCTTCAGAGGACAACTTCAAGGCTTTTCGTAAGAAAGTAAAATCTATCGTCAACAACTCGAACTATGGTTCCACTGTTAAAGCGGAGAAATTAGCCCCAGTGGTACGAGGTTGGAGGAACTACCACAGGTTCTGCAAGATGGATGGGGGAAGAAATTCTCTTCATCATCTGCAAAAAAGAACCTTCAAGGTATTCAACAAGGAAGCGAAAAAGAACCGCTACTCTAGTAAGAAATTACTGGATAAAGCGTTCCCATCAATTCCTTACTCCGAAAATAAATGGGTAAACGTTAAGGGCGAAAAATCACCCTATGATGGCGACCTAGCCTACTGGAGTGAGCGTAACAGCAAACTCTATGACAGCGAAACCTCTAAAGCCTGCAAAAGGCAAAACCATTCCTGTGGAATGTGTGGACTAAAAATGCTCGGTGGTGAAAGAGTACATCTGCATCATGCGGACGGAAATCACAGTAATTGGAAGAAAAACAACCTTTTAGCTGTCCACCGAAGCTGCCACCAACTACACCACAGGGGCAAAAGCGTCAGGCTTTGAATGTCGGGAGCCGGATGCTCCGAAAGGCGCACGTCCGGATCTAACTGAGAGGTGCGGAGGGTAATACCTCCCATCGACTCAACCAGAAGGTAAGATTATACTTCCACCTCCTACCAAAAAACGGAGGTCATTTGTAGCAAAGATAGGTGTAATTGATATATAGCAGTACGTGAATTGGTTAGGACAAATGTGGGTAGGGGCTAAGCATTTGCTCGAAGAGCTAATAGATGAACCGATAAGAATCATGCAAATGCTTAGCCCGCTGTTGATGTCCTAACGTAAATGCGTAGTGCTATAAATTTAATCCAACCCCAACTTTTGCTTTAAGCTGTCTGGCACATTAACTGCTGTCTCAAAACCTAGGCTATTCTCCCATTTAGTCTCCTCACTCCAGATAACCTCACTGAGGTCTGCGCGACTGAAGTCTGCACCTCTAAGTTCTGCACTACTAAGGTCTGCACCTCTGAGGTCTGCGCCTCTGAGGTCTGCTCGAATAAGATCTTTGACACTCCCATCGCTAAAAGCGAGGGATTCTTCCTTCATCCAGCGAACTTAGTATCTTGATTCTCATCAAGGCAAAAGAGGCTCATCTGTCCAGAAGCGTTGCTCCAGTACTCAGACTGAATTGTTCCTGTATGCCCTACAGTACGTAGTCCTATCTTGAGGATGTTTCTCGCAGCGTTTTCATCACGATCCAATACCGTCCCACAACCACATTTGTGGGTTCTAGTACTAAGCGATTTTTTAACAATTGTGCCGCAATTAGAACAGTTTTGATTGGTGTAGTGGGGAGGTACAGCAACAGTTACTTTGCCAAATATCTTCCCAAAATACTCTACCCAAGTCCTAAACATTGTCCAACTAGCAATGCTGCTATCGCACCATGCTGCGCAAACAGATATCGACTTAGCTAGTTTGTGGTTCTTCACCATATTTCGCACTCTCAAGTCTGTGCGCTCAAAGCGCCCCGCTTCGCTAACATAGGCTACCAAGTCGTTAGACTGGACTACGCACAATGCAGTTTTTACCGCAAAGTCTTTACGTTGCCTACTTACTTTAAGGTGCTTTTTTGCTAACTTTTGCTTGGCTTTCTTGTAGTTGTTTGATTGAGGCTGACCTTTCTTGAACTTCCGAGAGACTCGCTTTTGCAGGCGCTTAAGGGCTTTTTCAGACTTTCTCAGGTATTTCGGATTGTCAATCTTGTTACCATCAGAATCTGTGTAGAAAGCTGAAATGCCTAGATCAAGTCCTACAGTTTTACCTGTTGGTCGCCTCTCCTCAGTTCGGTCATAGTCGATACAAAACTGGACATAAAAACCGTCAGCTCTACCTACTACCCTGACTCGCTTAATTTGCTCAAGTTGATAGTAGTTTAAATCTCGACTGCCGTAGAGCTTGAACTCGCCAGCATTAAAGCCATCAGTGAAGGTTATTCTGTCTCGATTTTCAGATAGTTTCCATCCTGTTACTTTGTATGATTAGTAGTGCCACCTGTCATCGGTACAATTTCTCCATCCCGATATTCATTTTTGTAATCGGCTTTTTCTTCTAGTTCTAAATACTCGTCTGGCGTGTAGTAGGGTTTTTGTGTCTGTAATTGCATAAAAGATACCGGCTGATTGCTCTACTTCTAATATTTTTTGAGCCGAAAGGTGATAATTTTCAATCTTTACCAGTGGCTCCTATCCTAACTCTACTGGGTCTTGAATCGGATGTACTTCTGGCATTGAAGAATAGTTAAAAATCCAATATACCCATTCCAAACTTCTTGCCACCTCCGAAAAAAAACCCAGCCATTGGCTGGGTGATGGGAATACACTCCTAATTGGGAATAGACCTGAATCTCACGGTCAATTAAATGACCAAAGCTTCTCCACCGACCTCAAAGCTAGCTAAAGGTTCTCCTCCGAATTCATCGTACATGCGAGCTAAAGCACCAGTGAAGCTAGCATTGTAATCGAGGGCAACTTCGTTACGAATGTAGTCGGTGCGGTCATCTACATAATCGTTATCATTCGGTGAAGCAGGGCCACCAACCAATGCACCGTAGAGGGTGTATTGGTTATCGTTGGAGTCGCCGATATTAGTTGTCCCGGAAGCCGCACGGTGATGGGGGTTTTTCGGGAAGTTGTCGCCGAAACCAACCATGTAACTGAAGTTGTTGGGGTTATCGCCCAAGATGTAATCAATCTGACTTTCGGCAAAGTCCGTGTAGCGGCTATTGGGGTCATTAACTGTATCACCGTAGACACCAGCCAAGAAAGATGTGTTAGCTGAGTAACGTAGGGAACCCCATTGATTTAGCCAAGCTAAACCACCGTTAGTATAAGTAACGCTGCTACCACCAGGAAGCCAGGAATCCAGCCAACCTTCAACATCATTACGATACTGAGAATCGCCAGTCTCTTGGGCTAGGAGAATACCAGTACCGTAGGACTTGTCATCCCAAGATTGAGTCCAACCTCCACCAATACCTTGATAGGCACTCTTGGCTTTATTGAGGTAAGAGTTATCATTTTCACCGGATGCTTTTACAGCCTTGTCTAACCAAGCAGCACCCCAGGCTAGTTCATCGTTGTAGCCACTCCAGGAATTATAGAAGTTGGCTGCATCAGGGATAGAGTCGGAGTATTTACCGCGATAAGTGTCGGCAAACTCGTACAATTGCTTCGCGTTATCTAACAGCGTATCAGCGTAGTTGCTGTCAGTAGGACGGAAGGCGATGGAGGCAGCAGCTAAGGCAGCAGAAGCTTCTCCGGCTAAGTCAGAACCGGGGTTAGCAGCATCAATTTTATAGGAAGGTCGCGCCATATTCATATCTTCTGGTGCGCCCCAGTAGGAATGGTCTATGCCACCATTACCAACCTGTCCGTAAAATTCCTTAGTTTTGCCACCTTCTGTGACGTGGGCCTTGAGGATATAATCAGTACCCCACTTAATGGCATCCAATGCTTCGTCTAGTTGACCACTCTGCTGATAGGCATCGCGGTATTCGTTGACACCCCAACCCAACATGGTCATGCTAGATGCCATGGGTAGACCAAACTTAACGTGGTCCCCTGCATCGTAGTAACCGCCACTAAGGTCAATGCCTACATCTGAACCATCGTTGAGGGCAGAATCGCCGCGCCAGGAGACACGATTATCATTGGGTAGGTCGCCAGAGCGTTGAGCCTCGTAGAATAAGAAAGACTTTTGTAGGGCTTCACCGTAGTTAAAGTCTCCTGTTTGGGGGGAACCGCCACCACCACCATTGTTACTGTCGTTATTAAGGATTGTCGCCACACCTTGACCATCGTCAATGGTGGCATTGTTGGCGTTGGAAAGATTAATGTTGAAAGTTTCGTCCCCCTCAAGGGAGGTGTCTCCATTGACGGAAACACTGATTTCTTTGGAGGTTTCCCCTGGATTGAAGGTGAGAGTACCAGAGGTTCCATTGTAGTCAGAACCAGCTTCTGCACTGCCGTTTGCGCTGCCGTAGTTGACCGTTACTTGCTCAGTGCTAGCAGCAGAAAGACTGATATTAAAGACAGCGTTGCTTGTGCCATTGTCACCTTCGGTGATGACAACATCATTAATAGATAGCTGTGGCTGCGGCGTTGGTGTTGGTGATGCTTGTTGATCATCATTGTTGATTGTACCTTTACCCTGAGCATCGTCAATCTCTGCGTTAAGGGCGTTATTTAGCTCTAGGAAAAAGCTTTCATTGCTTTCAACATTGGTATCACCACTGACGTTAACATTGATAGTCTTAGTGGTTTGACCCGGGGCAAAGCTTAGTGTTCCTGCAACCGCCTCATAGTCTTCCCCTGCAACTGCTGTGTCGTTGGCTGTAGCGTAGTCAACTGTTACTGTTTCGTCACTCTCTTGGGAAAGTTCCACATCGAAAGTGGCAACAGTATCGCCTGCATCACCCTCAGCAATAGTCACATCACTAATTGACAAAATTGGCTGCGGTGCAGGGTTCGGGGCATCAATTGTTGCTCCCTCAATAACATAGTTAGTCGGCGGCATGGTGACGTTGCCTGGGGAGGCATTGAAGCCAAAGGATGCACCAGAACCTTCTGCAATATCACCGTTCCAGCCAGCATTGCGTATAGTGTAACGATCACCTTCGCGACTTACTATTTCAGCGTTCCAGATGTTGGTAATTTCGTAGGGAAAATCAAATTCTAGAACCCAGTCATTTAAGTCTTCATTTCCAGTATTAGCAATGGAAATGTTACCTGTGAAACCTTGTCCCCAGTCACTGGCAATTGTAAATTCAGGTGTAAAGTTGGCCGTCATCTAACTCTTCTTAGTGATTGTTGACAAAAAAAACAGCGAGGTTTAAAAAAGGACACGACAAAACCACTCAAGTGTGGAATTAATCGCTTGCCTTTGAGTAAAAATTAAACTCTCCAGCGGTGATTACACCCTTGCCTTCTTGAGCTGATGCTACAGATGATTAATTTCAGTAATTGGTTTTTAGCTAGTTTCTTAATTAGCCAATAACCACATATCAAAAATTATCGTTTTAAATGTAGCATACTCTTTTTGAGTAATGTTTGAAGTTTGTGTGAAGGCTGTTACTGTTCTAATCTATCCCTCTGAAATTGCGATCACCTCTGTCGCAAGATAGCAAATAAATTATTTATCTTTCACTCCTAAGAGGTACTGAATAATCTTTTTTTAATAATGGAGTTTTTACTAAAGGTTTATCAATTCAGAAAGAAAATAAAAAGTGTTTTCTACTTAATTAAAAAGAAAATAAGGTAAATTTAAAACAGGAATTACTAACAATGAAATACAAAAAATAAATCCCTCTCGTTGTATGAAGAGGGCTAAAATCAATGTCTTACTTTTGGCTGATAAAAGGGAAAAATGCCAAAAGCTAAAAGCGCTGGGTATTTTCCCTTAATCTTCTCTAGAATAAAAATACTTGCAGGATTAAGACTAAAGCCGACAGAGAATTAAGCCAAACCATTGTTTTGGATCAGTCCAGAAGTGAAGGGGTTTAAGCCCCTTTGCCTGGAGTTCATACTGTATGGTATCTAGGTTAAATTTGCGTGAAATTTCTGTCCTGATAGTTTCTCCTGCTTCTAGCTGTACACTCAAGTCAAGGGCTCTTAAGCAAACGGTCTGCGCCTCTAAGCAGCGCAAATGCATCTCAATTTGATTAAGTCGCTCATTGTAGAACGCCTTATGTTCAAACCACTCGGGCTTGAAGTTGCCTTGAAAACGCCGGTTGAGATGATTAAGCATGTTGAGGTTGAATTGAGCTGTCACCCCTTGACTATCGTTGTAGGCTGCTTCTAATAACTCCTTAGGCTTTTGTAAGTCAACTCCCAACAAGAAATACTCGCCAACCTCTAGGGCTGCTGTAATTTGTGAGAAAAAGACATCACACTCTTGGGGATTAAGGTTGCCCAAACTACTACCCAAGAAAAAAATCATGCGACTAGGTAGCTTAGTTGGCGTTAGCCTTTGCAGGGCCAACTCGTAGGTACTAACTAAACCATCAATTTCTAGGGAGGGATAATCAGCTAACAACTGATCGGCACTACTTTCTAAGATTCCAGCACTGACATCTATAGGTAGATAACGCAACGGATAGCCCAAGGCTTCGTAGGCATCAAGCAAAAGACGAGTTTTGGTGGAACTACCACTACCTAGTTCCACTAGTTCGCAAGCACCCGTCAGTTGAGCAATTTCACTAGCATACTGATGCAGAATTAAAGCTTCTGTCCGCGTTGGGTAATATTCTGGTAACTGACAGATTACCTCAAACAGCTCAGAGCCACGGTCATCGTAGAAATACTTTGCTGGTAGGGATTTGGGAGTTTGAGTCAGCCCCTCGACTACATCACCTCCGACCTTCGTTTGGGTCTGCGAGAAAGCATTAGGACTAACTAACCGTTTAATCTCTAAGCGTTCCCTAAAAAGCAGGGGGAAATCGCCAGAGAGTTCCCTAGTGCCAGACGCACTCTGAGTTAAATGTCTCACATCTATATCTTCCAAAGAATTGCACAACAAAAGAGCCTGAAACGCATTCGTACACGTAGAAGTTTCAGGCTGAGACCCTCAAATTTATTGCCTCTTTGCCAAGGATACTACGACAGCTTGACAATTTTATCTGCCCCAGGCTGGAGAAGTAACAACGGTTTGCGTTTAGATAAGATTGATAGAAATTTCCCAGGCAGATAGGTTGTTAACGATATTATGGGCAAAACGCTACTTTTGTTGATCTACAAAGCAAAAGCAAAAAAAGTTATCGGATAGAAATGATACCAACTGACCTATCACCAAAAGACCAAGTTGTAGCCATTGCCCTAGAAGAGCAAGGTTTTACCTACACCCACAAGTACCAAAATAGCGATAGTGAGCCTGATTGGGCAAACAGCATTATTGAGGAATTTCAGGGTTGGGAAATTCAAAGCCAACCCACATTTAAAATTACCCACATTAGGTCTGGTCATATCTGGCAAGTAGCACTAGAAGATGCACCCCGTAACGTCAGTCAGGTAAAGATGACTATTCATCGAGCGATCGCAGATAACTTTGATGACCTGATGGAGTATTAACCTTACCGAATGACCCAACGGAGTTGAACCCTTTGGAGGGAAAAGGGTTTGCATAGCGTTGCCGTAGGCTAGGGGTAACTGGGAAAAACTGTTCCCTGTTCCCTTTAATCACCCTTAAACTCTGCTATTACCTTTGCTGTTTTCTCGCGGTTTAGCTTGAGAATCAATACTCCCAAGGGTGGCAAACACAAATCTAGGGAATAAGGTTTATTGTGGAACCACCACTCATCAGTCCACTTGCCTCCCAAATTCCCCATATTGCTGCCGCCATACTCACGGGCATCACTGTTGAAAATCTCCGTGTAGAATCCCGCTTCTGGTACTCCGACTCGATAATGGCTGTGGGGTTGAGTGGTGAAATTGCAAACGGTGACAATAAACTGGTCAGAATTCTTATCGCGGCGAACAAAAGACACTACACTATGGCGATTGTCACTACAATCAACCCATTCAAACCCTTCTTGGGCATAATCTTGAGTATAGAGGGCTGGTTCTTGTCGATACAGTTGGTTGAGGTCACCGATAAACTGTCTTAACTTCTGATGTGGTTCATATTGCAATAATTGCCAATCCAAATCTGCCCAGGCGTTCCACTCATTCCACTGACCATACTCCATGGACATGAAGAGTGTTTTCTTACCAGGATGAGTGAACATAAAGGTATATAGGCAGCGGATATTGGCAAATTTTTGCCAACCGTCCCCTGGCATCTTGCCCAACATATTACTTTTACCGTGGACAATCTCATCGTGAGATAGGGCAAGCATGTAATTTTCCGCGTGATTGTACCACATGCTGAAAGTTACATTATTTTGGTGGAACTGACGGAACCAAGGGTCCATGTTGAAGTAATCGAGCATGTCGTGCATCCAGCCCATGTTCCACTTCAGATTAAAGCCCAGTCCTCCCACATAGGTAGGCCAGGATACCATCGGCCAGTCTGTTGACTCTTCAGCAATGGAGAGAATGCCAGGAAAATAGCCAAAGATTACATTGTTAGTCTGACGCAGAAAATCAGCTGCCTCAATATTCTCCCTGCCACCGTACTGGTTGGTTACCCACTCTCCATTTTCACGACAAGAGTCAAGGTAGAGCATGGAGGCCACTGCATCCACCCGCATGCCATCGATATGGTACTTATCAAACCAGAACAAAGCGTTAGCAACTAAGAAGTTACGGACTTCATTGCGGTTGTAGTTAAATACCAG
>JBAUJE010000140.1:0-1799 GCA_049683475.1 Coleofasciculaceae cyanobacterium
ACAGGTTATCTAGGTGCAGGCAAAACTACCCTCCTCAATCGCATCCTCACCCACGAACACGGTAAGAAAGTAGCCGTAATCATTAACGAGTTTGGGGAAGTGGGCATTGATAACCAACTGGTGATTGATGCCGATGAAGAAATCTTTGAGATGAATAACGGCTGTATCTGCTGTACAGTGCGTGGTGACTTGATTCGGATTATCGGTAATTTAATGAAGCGTCGTCACAAATTCGACCATCTAGTAATTGAAACCACTGGTTTAGCTGATCCTGCACCCGTAATTCAGACTTTCTTTGTTGATGAGGATATGCGGGACAAGATTTCCTTAGATGCAGTCGTCACTGTGGTTGATGCTAAACACATCCATCAACATTGGGATGCAGATGAAGCCCAAGAACAAATTGCTTTTGCCGATGTAATTCTCCTCAATAAAACTGATCTAACTACTTCTGAACAATTAAACGAGTTAGAAAGCAAGATACGGGGAATGAATGCTATGGCAAAAATCTACCGTACTCAAAACTCTCAGTTATCGATGGATGCTTTGTTAGGGGTAAAAGCTTTTGATCTCAATCGTGCTTTGGAAATCGACCCCGAATTTTTAGGTGAAGATGCCCATGAACATGATGAGTCTGTTTATTCCTTTGCCATCGTTGAATCTGGGGAACTAGACGGTCAAAAACTCAATAATTGGTTGAGTCAACTACTACAAACCAAAGGACCCGATATCTTTCGGATGAAAGGCATTTTAAATATTGCTGGAGAAGATGAAAGATTTGTCTTCCAGGGAGTACATATGTTGTTTGATGGCAAAGCAGATCGCCCTTGGAAAGATGGAGAAACCCCTAAAAATGAATTAGTGTTTATCGGTCGAAATTTAGATGAAGCCCAACTAAAAGAGGACTTTAAACAATGTTTGATTTAAGAACAAAAGGAAAAGTACTATTTCAGCAAGAGTGGGTAGGTAATCTTTCTGAATACGTTACAGCCGTAGCTTGGTCACCTGGTGGTATATTAGCTGCAAGTTCGGCGGCTGGGGAAGTAGTTTTACGGCTAAATAGTAGTCATATTACTTTACTCAGTGCGGGGTTAATGTCGGTAGATTGTCTGGCTTTTTCCTATGATGGCAGGTTTTTAGCTGCTGGTGGACAAGATGGCAAAGTCAGAGTCTGGAATCTATCATCCCTTGACCTTTCCCTAACCTCCTCTAACAAGGAAAAGGAACAAGAAAGAAGAGTTGAATTAATTACTACCTTAGATAATGCACCTAAATGGGTAGATAAATTAAGTTGGAATCCTACTTGTAATCAATTGGCTTTTAGTTTGGGGCGTTACGTTCAAATCTGGGATGGGGATACTCAAATAGTGATTAGTACCCTGCCCTTTTCTAATTCTTCGGTTTTAGATTTAGCTTGGCGACCAAGTGGAGAAAATCTAGCAGTCGCAGGTGATGGGGGAGTCAAGGTTTGGGATACTAATGATTGGAATGATGACCCCTATCTAATTGATATGCCGTCAGCCAGTATAGTTACTGCTTGGTCTAGTGATAATAAATATCTTGCTTCTGGTAATTTAGACAATACCATTACAGTTTTAGAATACGGTAGTCCTCATCCTTGGATAATGCGGGGTTTTCCTGGTAAGATTTCTAATCTAACTTGGTCGCAACCATTGGCAAATAATGCCCCTTTACTGGCGGCATCGAGTATGGAAGGAATTGCTGCATGGAAAAAAGGAAATGACGATCAAGATGGTTGGGATGCCCATATTTTAGATTTACACAATAGTAAAGTTGAA